>JBMYWJ010000109.1:0-504 GCA_049607285.1 Candidatus Nitrosopumilus sp. | reverse complement strand
TATTGAAGATTCGAATATTTCAGAATGATGAGATGATTCGTGTGTATCATTCACCGCATGAGGTTATAGTAAGACCAAAAGCAAAAAAAATAGAGATCTACGATTCTAACGGATTATTAACTGAGACGTATGAATTAGTTGAGAGAAATTTATCATGGCTTGAAGATAGTGATACTGATTGTGTAGAGATTGTATTGGATTTGAAAGTATCAAAATAATCTTGCTTTATCAGAATTCCCAATAGAGTTTTGTTGAGGTCATTCAAAAAGTTTTGAATTCTTTGAAATCATCTATCCTATTTTACAACAGTTACGACTTTGAAGTCCTCTGACAATCCAATAGATTGAGAAAATTAGAACGCCAACTGAGATAAATTTTAGTTCTAATCCTTGCATTGGAAACAAAGATAACCCTCCAATTGCTCCTAAAATCACTGCTAATGGTGCTGTACATGCAGGACAACCTGGTGTAAATGCTGCAAAAGCTCCGCCAATCAATGTTGAA
>JBMYWJ010000108.1:0-512 GCA_049607285.1 Candidatus Nitrosopumilus sp. | reverse complement strand
TTCAACTAATTTCGCGTGGACATGATTCCATTCGTAGTTGGGATTAAGAAATATCTCTAATTGTCCTTGATAGTGTCTTTTTGTTTCAGAGTCTCTGATTGCTGAAACATAATTTTCATATGGTGTAATATCTTCTAATTCTTCTTGGTTGTAGACACTATCTTGATCCATATATTATAGAGGCTATGGAACTAATTAAGTCCCTAGATAGGGATGGACCGGATGGGATTTGAACCCACGACCTTTGCGGGAAATTATTTCCTTACGCAGTGTGAGTGCGTCATCCAAACCAAACTAGACGACCGGTCCAATAATGTTTTTGAAATGGGTATTTTTTTGTCTTTAGGTTGATTGAATATGTTACAATTACCTTGACTTTTTTTATTAATTTCAAATTTTACCATCATGTCTCTTCAAGAATTTGACACTTTAATTGAAAAGATGAAATTAGCTTTTGACTATGCTGATAATCTAGGGCAATATTTGGAGGCTGCTAAATTATTGTGTCAGAT
>JBMYWJ010000107.1:0-561 GCA_049607285.1 Candidatus Nitrosopumilus sp. | reverse complement strand
ATATCTTTTGTTACTTGCAACGGAAATCAAAACAGATCATACAAAGATAATTAATGAAATTCTGGACATCATATTCACCAATTACAAAAAAGAATAATCATTATAGATATAATTTTTTTCTAAAAATTAAAAATATTTTAAATCATTTGTTAAATGCTTTGCATTTTCAGAACAAATTTAAGTCTACTTTAGTGAATGATTTGCTCTTAGGCCTTTGTATCTATTTCTAATTGTAACTTCAGTTACACCTGCAGCTTCGGCAATATCTCGTTGAGTTATAGATGCACCATTATTAACACATGACAAATATAATGCAGATGCAGCAAGTCCCATAGGATCCTTACCAGCAGATTCTTTTCGTTCTTGTGCATCTTTGAGAACTTTAATGGCATATCTTTTTGTTTTTTCAGTAATTGACAATTTACTTGAAATCCTTGCAATACATTGAATTGAATCAACTACTGGCATTTTTAGATCTAATTCATGATGTAAGAGTCGGTAGCATCTTGCAATGTCCTTTCGTTTTACATTAGATGCATCGGCTACATCTTTGAGAGTTCT
>JBMYWJ010000106.1:0-625 GCA_049607285.1 Candidatus Nitrosopumilus sp. | reverse complement strand
TAATTGCTCAAGACCACCAACATCATTCCAGCTTATATTTGGAATTTGAACTTGAACCTCTCTAAGCGCACTTGGTCGAACTTCTTTTAACGCATCTCTAAAATCTTCGTCAGTAATCTCAATTCTTTGAAGAACTTCTGTAGAAATTTTATCTTCATCAAGATCGATCTCAGGTAGAATTCTACGAAGAGATCTCATTGCTGCTTCTTTGGATAGCACTTCCAAATCAGCTCCTACAAATCCATGTGTAGTTTTTGAGATTTGGTTAAGATCTACTTTTTCATTAATTGGCATACCACGGGTATGAATTGAAAGAATATCAAATCGTCCCTCATCATCAGGTATACCAATCTCAATTTCTCTATCAAATCTTCCTGGTCTTCTAAGCGCAGGATCAATTGAGTCAGGTCTATTAGTAGCCGCAATTACCACAACTTTACCTCTGGATTTCATGCCATCCATTAGTGTTAACAATTGAGATACTATTCTCTTCTCAACTTCGCCTGACACTTCGTCTCTTTTTGGAGCAATTGAGTCGATTTCATCAATAAAAATAATGCTTGGTGAGTTTTCTTCAGCTTGTGTGAAAATTTCTCTAATTCTCTCTTCACTTTCTCCATAATAC
>JBMYWJ010000105.1:0-630 GCA_049607285.1 Candidatus Nitrosopumilus sp. | reverse complement strand
TATCCATTCCTGTCAAGCCATTAACAACTGCAGAACCCCCAAGCAATAGCATAGCAGTTACAATCATGTTAGTCATCAAGGCAAAAACCAAAAAGACACGGTGAGCACCACTGCCATATCTTGCACGAATGATTTCTAGGAAAGTATGTGCATTTGGTGCTTTACGTTTTAATTCAATAGCTAAAATTCCAAATAATAAAACCTGAATACTTGCACCTGCTGCATACCAAAAAGGACCACTGATCCCATATTGATACGCTACAGTAGAAGATTGTAATAGAGTTGCAGCCCATGTCCATGCTGAAACAATTGCTGCAGCAGTAAGCCCTGTCTTGATCGTACGACCTGCAGTGTTAAACATCTCAGAGGTTTGGTTAACACCAAGATATTTCTCCTCAATTTTTACCTCTACTGTAATAATCACGGCAAAGACCATACCTAAACCAACTACAATTGCCCAACCAATCCACTCAGGTAAAGCTTCACCTACTGCAAACCCTTCTGCAATTTCTCCTGCTGCAAAAGCATCTTGTGGAATTCCGGCAAATGCCACTGCTGCAACAAATAACGCAGCAAACACAATTGGGATAGATTTTGCCTTGTCCACGAAAGGAGATGTTTAGAGATTTA
>JBMYWJ010000104.1:0-667 GCA_049607285.1 Candidatus Nitrosopumilus sp. | reverse complement strand
CATAGACATCAAGAACTTGAGCACCTACTGTTCCTGCACTATAATCATTTTTGCCGTCATTATTTGAATCATAAAGTAAAAACTCCTTTCCACTTCCCAGTACTATTGGTTTTTCATCAGTAAAATCAAAATCATAATTTGGTTCCTCACCTGATTTTAGATCAAATCTAGTATAATCCTCCCACGAAGTACTTAGATCAGGGATTATTGTATCATAGACTCCAGGTGTAAAAGAATCTACCACAAGTACGGGAACAACTTGTATTTTTGCAAAAGGTCCTTGTAGTCCCCCTTGATAGATAACACCAATATGATAAACACCACTTTTTGATTTTATGTAATCTCTGTTGTTGTTTCCAATCTTCATATCATTAGCCAGAGTACCATTAAAGATCACCGAAGTTCCAAGTTGTGGAAAAAATGAATTATAAATTGGAATATCACTACCTTTGCCATCTTGAGATACATCAAGAAAGACTCCATCACGTGTGACATATGCAGATGAAGTCATGTGAGAGGGAATTGGCTTGCTATAATTTCTAATGATTTCGTTCTTGTCAATAGATGCAAAAAATGTTGCATTGGTGAGAACAATTCCTTGGCCATCAGAATCAAGCATGAGAGGATGATTATTGATATTATCGCGTGCAAGAGAGTGTTGGACATC
>JBMYWJ010000103.1:0-1598 GCA_049607285.1 Candidatus Nitrosopumilus sp. | reverse complement strand
AAACGTTAACCAACCTCCCAAAGAATTATTCCCTTCAAATCCATTTTGCCAATAATCAAATTCAAAGGTTGTGTCTTCATCAAGATAAAGTTCACCTATCTCAGCACTTTGAACTTTTTTAAATTCAATTTTTTTTATTGACGAGCCTGAGAAATATTTTTCAGATTCTTTGATACCCTCAATTATTTTTTGTTTGTCAGCGCCCAGATCTACCAAAGAACAAAGTATCATATCTCCCGAAATACCTGCAATCTGTGGATCAATTATCAAAACCATTGATTAAAAATTATTGAAAATGCTTATAAATTCGTCTAAGATTCAATAAATTCACTAGATTTAATTATTGAAAATTAACAGTCTTGTTTATGATTACTATAATTGGTTCTGGTAAAGTTGGCGGAGATGCAGCATTATTCTCGGCATTAAAAAAACTAGATGATCAGATTCTACTACTAGATGTAGCTGAAGGACTGCCTCAAGGTGAAGCAATGGATATCAGTCACATGTTATCTGAACAAGGAATTGATGTAGAGATCAAAGGTTCCAATAATTTTGCAGATATGAAAGGTTCCAACATTGTTGTTGTAGTTGCAGGTTCTGGTAGAAAACCAGGGATGACCAGAATGGATCTTTTGAAAATTAATGCTTCAATTGTGAAAAGTGTTGTGGAAAATATCAAAAAATATGCAGATGATGCAATGATAATTCCGGTAACGAATCCACTTGATCCTATGGCTTACATTACTTACAAGATTTCTGGCTTTGATAGAAGCAGAGTATTTGGCATGGGAGGTATGCTTGACTTATCAAGGTTTAGACAATTTATCCATGAGGCAACTGGACATTCACGTGATTCCATCAGAGCACTGGTCATAGGTGAACATGGTGAGAATATGTTACCATTGCCACGATTTTCATCAGTTTCAGGAATTCCACTGTCATCTTTCCTTCCAAAAGAAAAATTAGATGAGTTGGTTCTAAATACAAAACAAGTTGCAGCAAAAGTTATTGAACTAAAAGGAGCTACAGTTCATGCACCAGGAAATGCAATCTCTGCAATTATAGAATCTGTGATCAGAGACAGAAAGCAAGTAATTCCAGTATCTACTTATCTGGATGGAGAATATGGACATTCTAATGTTACAATTGGAGTGCCAGCAGTAATTGGAAAACAAGGTGTAGAGAAAATTATTGAGTTAGACTTGGATAATAATGAAAAACAAGTATTTGAAAAGGCAGTAAAGAGTGTAAAAGATGCAATTTCAAGTATTGAGATCTAAGCATTTTTTTATACAAACACAAAACATCTTGTAGTGGAAATAAATGAAATCTTAGAATTAGTAAAGAATAACAAAATTCCAATAAAAGATGCTAAAAAACTCTTGTCAATTTATTCTATTGAAGAAATAGAAAACATTGCTAAAATTGACGTTAACAGAAGAACAAGAAGGGGAATTCCAGAAGTTGTTTTTGCTGAAACAAAAGAATTAGAAGAAATTAAAAAAATAACTGAAAAATTTTTGGAAAAAACAAACTCGGTAATGATCTCAAGATTAAAAAAAGAAGATTATAAAAAAATGATTGATTTTGGAAAAAGA
>JBMYWJ010000102.1:0-1621 GCA_049607285.1 Candidatus Nitrosopumilus sp. | reverse complement strand
TAGATTTGAAAAACTAGCTCCACTAATGAAAAAATATGGTTTGCCTGCAATTGCCTTGTGTATTGGACCAAAAGGAATGGCCAAGACCCCTCAAGAAAAACTAGAGACTGCAGAACTACTTTATGAGACCGGAAAAAAATATGGTCTAAAAATTGATCAATTTATTTTTGATGTTCTCACCTTTACTTTGGCAACCGGAGAAGATGAATTCCTTGATGCAGGAAAAAATACTCTTGAAGGAATAAGGTTGGTCAAAGAAAAATTTCCTGATTCCTTTACCACTTTGGGATTAAGTAACATCAGCTTTGGTCTTGCTCCATATGCTAGAAAAATTCTAAATTCAATTTTTCTATATCATGCTGTAAAATCTGGACTTGATACTGCTATTGTTAATGCAAAGGAGATTATTCCTTATGGTGAAATTGATGAAAAGGAAAAAAAATTAGCCGAAGACTTGATCTTTAATGCACATCCAAATGCATTATCCGAACTTATCTCATATTTTGAAAAGACAGGTACTACACAAAATGGTAACAACACTGCTGTCAAAAAAATAAATGTTGACCCTTCTTTTCCTTCTGGAAAACGAGCCAACTTTAGAATTGTAAATAGACTCAAAGATGGAATACAAAACGATGTTGTATCAGCAATTGCAGACAAACTTGGCAAAAATGAAATCATAAAAAACAAAGATGGAATTTTGTCCATTGATGCTCCTCAAGAAACAACCCATGATGGTGCAATTAGAACACTTAACGAAGATTTACTTCCTGCAATGAAGGAGGTTGGTGACAAATTTGGTGCAGGGGAATTAATTTTACCATTTGTTCTCAAATCAGCCGAATGTATGAAAACAGCGGTAAACGAACTTGAAAAATACTTGGTCAAAGAAGAGGGTACAAGCAAAGGCAAGCTTGTTTTGGGAACAGTTTATGGTGATGTGCATGATATTGGAAAAAATTTGGTAAAGACAATCTTTCAAAATAATGGTTATACAGTATATGATTTAGGAAAACAAGTTCCATTGCAAAAATTCTTGGAAAAAATTGATGAGGTAAAGCCTGATGCCATAGGTCTCTCTGCTTTATTAGTTTCAACTTCCAAGCAGATGCAGTTTTTTGTAGAACATGCAAGAAAAAACAAAATGACTATTCCAATCTTATGTGGTGGCGCTGCAATCAACAGTAATTATATCAACAGAATCGCCAAACAAGGTGGAATCTATGAATCTGGTGTGTTTTATTGTAACACGATGTTTGAAGGTCTAAAAACCATGGATATTTTGATTTCAGATGGAAAATCAAATCTTTTAACTCAATGGCGAGAAAAATTAGAAAACTGGAAAGAAAAGTCTACTGCATCAATAGATCCTTCTATCCTTCCTAAAAGTAATGTAAAACCCGTAGACCAAGTTCCTACTCCTAAAAATATTGGAGAACCAATACGTCTAAACTTAGATCAAATCAACATGGATGAAGTTTGGCAGATGATTGACAAAAAATCTCTCTTTAAGTTATCTTGGGGACTCCGAGGCAAAGCAGGTTCTGAATCCGAGGCTGAACATGAAATATTACTTGATGAATGGAAGATTCGAATTAAAAAAGAAAAACTTTTTGAACCT
>JBMYWJ010000101.1:0-1863 GCA_049607285.1 Candidatus Nitrosopumilus sp. | reverse complement strand
TGGTTTTTCCAGGATGGACTCCATTCAAGGATTTAGCTATGGCACAATTTGTTCCAGAATTCTTAGAAGCGCATGATACAATTTTAGAATATGATTTTGATACTCTCGTTGGTGGACATTTAACTAGGTTAGGAACCGTTGAAGATGTACAAATACAACAAGAATACTTTAACGACATTCAAACTAGTGCAGAAAAAGCTAATCAAGAAATTTCCTTTATGTCAATAGGTCAAGAAGTTGGATTTGAGAATCCATGGTTAGTTTTCCAAATTTATGCAGATTCTATTACACAACAATGTGTGGATGAAGTTGTTCCAAAATGGATTGACAGGTTAGGTGGTACTGATCTGTTTACATATGATCATTGTTGGAAGATCTCTGAATCTCAAAGAATCGATTAGGAACATACTTGTAATTCATATAATTTTTTTATTTTTCTTAATTAGTGGAGCTGGATTTCCTAATGTAACAAAATTCTTTTGATCAAATTAATTACAATTAATTGATTCATTTAGTGTAAATTTAATATCAAACCAGTTTTGAAAACCTTGTAAAATTATGTCACCTAGTGTGTCCTTATTTTTTTGTATAAACACTGCTGGTAAATTATACCCTCTTTCTGTGAGATCGACATAAAATGAACTAAAATATAATTTATCTTGATCAAACATGAAACCATAATAATTTGGCATTTCATCATAACTACGTATTGAAATTAATTTTCTTTGAGATTTATCAAGTTGACTTTGCCATATTTTTATCGTATCTATTGTATTTTGAAGATTAGTCTGATAAGATTTTCTTATTTGTTGTACCTCTTCTATCCAATCTTTTAGTCCAATATTATTTCTAAATGATTCGTATAATGTTTTTTCAAATCTATATTTTGAAGTATTTGAGAGTACAAGAATTTTAATTTTAACTCCCCTGCTAACTGCATCTAAAAGAGGTTTTTCTATTCTATCTTTCCAAGAATTTAATGAATATGCTAAAATTCTAATATCTTCTTGTGCATTTTCAAAGGCGTTTCTTATAGCAATCTGTTTTTTTCATCAGATAAAAGAGGTTTACAAAAATGAGATTTACTTAGAGCAATTTTTTTTGTATTCTTTTTTGATAATATTTCTGCTAGTGTTGCAAGTTGTTCTTGTGTAAGATCGTTTTCCTCCTTTCGAATCTCCAAAAATTTATCCCATCTTATCTCACTTATCTTGATAGATCCAATCCCGCGTA
Organism: Candidatus Nitrosopumilus sp.; assembly: GCA_049607285.1. Taxonomy (GTDB): domain Archaea; phylum Thermoproteota; class Nitrososphaeria; order Nitrososphaerales; family Nitrosopumilaceae; genus Nitrosopumilus. The sequence continues at coordinate 630 of JBMYWJ010000101.1, read as the reverse complement.
AGTTTCGTAATTGTGCGGGACCAAAAGATATCTTCAAATTTTTTAATTTTTGTCTCTTTTTCTCATCCTTTTGTAAAATATTTAATTTCTTTTTCAGCTGATAATCAATTAGAATTTGTCCTGGTTTTGCTAACGTTTGAATTCTAGATGCTGTATCCACAGGAATTCCCATTAGATCATTTGTCATATTTTGCATACTGGATATTTCTAAACAATGTCCAATGGAGATCCCTATCTTGCTTTTTATTTTATCATCCTTTGATTTATCTTTGTTATATTCAGAAAAAAATCGTTGGATTTCCGTTGATGCCTTTATTGATTTTATTATGTCTTTTTCGACAAATCGTGCCATTATGCCATCTCCAAGCCATTTTATTATCACTCCACAGTTTTTTCTTAAAATGTTACTAGCTATAGTATTATGTGTAATTATCTTTCGTAAACTCTCAAAAAATGTATGTGTTGTTTTGTATTGAGTGGAACCTTGAAGATCGATAAAAAGAATAATAGTGTTTTTGGCATTTTTTTGAAATTGTTGTTCTAGATCAGTAGCTTTAGTTAATAATGCAAACATCTCATCATTTGTTTTGTTTTGTTTTTTAATCAAGTATACTAGAACTAATGAATATA
>JBMYWJ010000100.1:0-2058 GCA_049607285.1 Candidatus Nitrosopumilus sp. | reverse complement strand
TTGGATAGATCATGGCAAAGATTTTCGTAGAAGCTTATGGGTGCTCTGCAAGTTTTGCAGATTCTGAAATGATTTCGGGACTAGTAGTAAATGGAGGTCATACCTTGGTGGATAATTCTTTAGATTCAGATTTGAATATGATAGTTACATGTTCAGTCAAAGATGCAACTGCAAACAAGATGATTCATAGAATAAAATCATTAAAAGCAAAACCGTTAGTTGTAGCAGGATGTCTTCCAAAGGCAGAAAAAAGCACTGTAGAAAAGTTTACCGAAAATGCAAGTATGCTTGGACCCAATTCCTTAGGACAAACCCTTCAAGTGATTGATTCTACACTAAAGGGAAGAAAACAGATTGCATTAGAAGACTCTGATTTATCAAAGATAGGATTGCCAAAGATCAGGCTAAATCAAACAGTAGGAATTGTAGAGATTGCAAGTGGATGTATGAGTGAATGTACATTCTGCCAAACCAAATTATCAAAGGGAGATCTTTCAAGTTACAGACTAGGAGATATTGTTAGACAGGTTCAAACAGAAATCAAAGAGGGATGTAAAGAAATTTGGTTGACATCTACAGATAATGGATGTTATGGTTTTGACATAGGAACAGACTTACCAACATTGATAAATAAAGTTAGAGATATCCCAGAGAACTTTATGGTTAGAGTTGGAATGATGAATCCGATGTATATGCCAAGAATCAAAAAAGAACTAGTAGAGTCTTTTGATAACGACAAAGTTTTCAAATTTCTCCATATTCCAGTACAAAGTGGAAGTGACAAAGTACTCCACGACATGAAAAGAGGACATACTGCTGGAACTTTCAAAGAAATCGTGGAAAAGACACAAAAAAGATTTGATAATTTTACCATTTCAACGGATATTATAGTGGGATTTCCTTCAGAGACGGAAGAAGACTTTGAGAAAACAATAGCGTTGCTTGAGCAGACAAAACCAGACGTTGTAAACCTATCAAGATATAGTGCAAGACCAGGAACAGATGCAGCTGAATGGGAACAAATTGAGGTGTCAGAAGTTAAACGAAGAAGTAAGATAATTTTTGAGCAGATCAGCAAAATATCGATGAACAATAACAAAAAATGGATCGGTTGGAAAGGAGACGTATTGTTTGATGAAAAGACAGAAGAAGGCATTAAAGGTAGAAACTATGCATACAAACCAATCTTTGTACGAGATAATGTAGATATTGGTCAAACACACACAGTTGAGATTATTGCAACTAGTGTAAATAGGCTGATTGGAAAGATCGCAAGCTAAATTTTTTCGATCTAGAATTTGATTAAAAAAACGTAAGAAGGTTTTTTATCTAAATCAGTAAACAAGATCTGAAATGAGTTTTCAGGTAAAAGAACCAATTTTAGTTATAGGTCTAGGCGGCGTAGGCTCAAAATTAGCAGTTAAAGCCAAAGAAACTCTAGATTCAGATTGTCTATTAATTAGCAATGATTTGAAAGATTTCTCATCAGAGAATCCATCTGTTCATGTTTCAACAGATTCAATAATTAATCCAACTGTCCAATTAATCAGAGGTTCAGCCTACCAGGTTTCTGATGAAATAAAGTCAAAGATTAATGCATATGCTACAGTTGTATTAATGAGTAATCTAGCAGGCAAAGCAGGTGCTGCTATAGCACCAGTTGTTTCAGAAATATGCAAAGAATCAGAAAAAGGATTGATTTCATTTGCAATTATGCCATTCAAGTATGAAAAAGAAAGAATTTTCAATTCAGGAGTGTCATTAAAACGGATCAAAGAGCATTCTGACTGCACCATTGTGCTTGATAATGATTCATTACTTGAGAGTAACCCAGATTTGAAACCTAAAACATGCTATGATGTTGGAAACTCTGCAATCATGCACATAGTAAAATCATTGGATACATCAGAGATTTCTTCGCAAACCAACATACTTACAACAAGTAAAAACGGGCAAAATATTGAAGAATCGTTACGAGATTCATTAAAAATGCTTTATCAGAATGTCCCTCCAAATTCAATACAAAAATCTATGCTGTACGTAGTTGGAGGAGAGAAT
>JBMYWJ010000099.1:0-2070 GCA_049607285.1 Candidatus Nitrosopumilus sp. | reverse complement strand
AATTCATACCTGTGGACTTTTATATTGAATATTTGTTCAAAAGAGTATGGCAAAACTCAAGTGTATGGATTATGGATTTGAATGCGATTTTGTAGCTGAGGGAGAAATTGAACAGGTAATAGAAAATTTTAGAAATCATACTAATGAAGAACATGGTATTGATTATTCTAAAGAAGCGATAATGCAATTTCTTTTACGAAAACAAGGAATCTGAGAAGCTTAAGCATCTAGTTTTTTCATCGTTGCAGATAAAATGGGGATTTCTTTAGAGATAATTTTTTCAACTGCAGGAACAATACCAGATCTAGATTTAATACTTTCTTCATAGATTTCGGCAATTTGATCTCTGAATAATAGTTTTATTCCAGGTAATGCAGTAATACCCTCATCAACAGTTCGTGGATCAGATAAATCCAAAATCAAAGTACCTTTCGTCTTTTCTTCCATTACCAATCTAATTCGATCAAACGTTATTAAGAAATAATCAGATGTTGTTGCAACAAAAATAACATCATATTTATCAAAACCAGATAAAACATCGTTAAAGTCAACGGGATTTCCTCCTAAAAGAGTTGTAAAACCAGTTGCTCTATCAATAGTTCTACTTGTAACATCAAAGTTAACACTTTTTTTATTCAAAGTTTTTGCAACCATAGCAGCAGGTTCTCCAGTACCAACAAGTAATACTTTTTTCTTGGCATCAAGACCTGCTTTTTCATCGACTAGTTTTACTGCCACATCACCAAGAGATAAAACATCTTTAGAGATGTCAGTGGTATCTCTCATACGAATAGACAATCGAATAACACTTTCAAATAATTTATTGAGAATTTTACCTGAAACACCCATAGTTTTTGCATTGGCTAAAGATTGAACAATCTCATCATATATCTCTGCTTTTCCTACAACCATAGAATCCAACCCAGAAACTAATCGTAACAAATGAAGATATACATCATCTCCCTTGTATACTTCAAGAGTCTGATCAAAATGATCGATATCAATTTGTTCTAAGGAAGACAAAGATGTCCAAGTGTCTTTGATTTGATTTAACACAAGAGTTTTTCCTTCAGCTCTTCTAGCATCAGGAGAGTCGCCAGTCTCCACGTTACTTACAGTAAAAATTTCTACTCTACTTGCAGTTTGAATAATTATACATTCATCAACTCCAGGAATTTTTTTAAATTCCTCACAAGCTTTGTTTACGTCTTTAAAAGTAAATTTTGATAGAATATGTAAAGGCACATTTTTGAAGGTAACTCGTGCATTCATTACATCAAAACTAATTTTACTCACACCTCATCACCACTAAGATTTGATTTTATCTCTTCCACCTTTAGCTGTTCGGAATACATTCATTCCAATGTAGTAATTTTCATGTAATGATTCTAAATAAGTAATTTCGTCTTTGGCTTCCTGAATTTCTTTTTCGTTGGCTTCGGGATCATTTTTTAATTTTTCTAATTTTTGTTTTACCTCTTCTAAAAATGAATCAACTCCACGTTCATAATTTGAAACGCCTTCAAATTCAGGACTAAGTACATGTTCAGGAACATACTCAGGAGTTTGATCGTGTGGAACCTCTGCCTTTCGTGTAAGAGATTCTTGTTCATCTGGAGAAAGAATTGGTCTAGCGAACCTGTCTTTTTTGTGTAAAAAGAATTCAGGTTCTCCCATTTCTCTTCTGAAAATTTCTTCACCTGTTCTCTTAAATGTATAGTTAGGAGCTTTGGTTGCTTCTGCTTTTACTTCATCAGCAATTGCTTTGTATTCTGCTTCTGCTGCAGATTCTGCTTCTGCTTTAGCAGTTTCTGCTCTAGCAATAGCTTCTTTGGCGGCAGCTTCTGCTTCTTCAGCAGCTTTGGCAGCAGCTTCTGCTCTAACTGCTGCTTCTTCAGTAGATTTTGCTTCTTCAGTAGATGACTGCTCAGATGTCAAATCTGTAGTAGATTTTACATCCACACTAGATTCTTTTTTCTCTTCAGACATCAAAATTTACTAAAATTCCCTGAATTTTAATATTTTTGTGCTGCAGATTACCTAGATTTCTTTTTCTAGTTACTAAATACA
>JBMYWJ010000098.1:0-2088 GCA_049607285.1 Candidatus Nitrosopumilus sp. | reverse complement strand
CTTCAGATTCTTCCTTAGCTGGTTCTTTTTCTATTTTTGGTGCTTCAGATTCTTCCTTAGCTGGTTCTTCTTTATCTTCAATTTTTTTCTCTTCTTTTTCAGAAGTTACTTTAGATTCTATTTCCTCATCATATTGAGAAACAAGAACAAAACCTTCGTCAGTTTTACTCATTCGAACTCTAATTTTTCTTGGAGGACTACGAATTCCTTTTGCCCAAACTTGATGAGCAAGCTCTTCTTCAATTTTAATTTCTTCTACTTTCATGTGATGGCGAGCAAATTCCTTGATCATGTTAATGGCCCTAACTGCTCGGTGTTGTGATTGTGAAAGTAAAACTTTACCTAGATTAATTGTGTAAACTCTTTCTAAATCTTGAGACATCTACTATCCTACCTCCACATCAGTTGATCTCCAAGCTCTACGCTTTGGATTTGTTCGTACACTTCTCTTTGTTTTGAGAATAATCCAAGCTGGTACAGGGGATGCTTGTCTTGTTTTTTTCAACAGACGAATCTTTCTTGGAGAAGACTTGCGTGCAGCCATAGATTTTCAGGCACGAAGAGCTCTTTTTAAATGAATCTCAGGATTTTAAAGAATTTTGTATCTGTTTTAAGATTCTAGCTGATGCGCCCCACACAATCTGGTTTTGATACTCAAAAGTAAACATTTCTTGAATGATATTATGGGATGGATTTGGATCACGTGCTACTGTATCCAAAAATGACTCAAGTGGAATATGAAAAATCTTTTCAACTTCAGCATTTGCGGTAAGTATTGGAATCTCATCAACAACTGAAATAAACGGTAAAATTAAAAAACCAGAATTCAAAGTAACAACTGGTTCGAGCTGACCAACTATTTGATCTCTGGTAATTCCAAGCCCAATTTCTTCACTTGTTTCACGTAATGCTGTTTCTAAAAGATCTGAATCATCAGAATCAAGTTTTCCTCCAGGAAAAGAAATTTCGCCTGCATGAAATTTCATGTGTTTTGGTTTTTCAGTCATTACAACTATTGGGTCTTTGCCATAGATCACTACAAGTACTGATGCCAATCTGTATCTTCCATTATTTTCTATATTGGGATTAATAGGACTTGAAAGATTAGATTTTAAATCGTCTAAAAACATCTTGGTTCTTTCCTACTATTCCATATGGGTTTTGGTATTCAAAGGTTTTAACCAAGGATTGAAAAAATTACAATATGACAATCAGATACGAAGCAAATCCTCCAAAAATTTTATCTGATGTAGACACCAATGAATCAATTACAAAATTTATCAAAAAAATAAAAACTATTTCAAAAAATTGTGATGCAATACATCTGACTGAAAATGTACTAGGATATCAAAGAGTGTCTCCAATCAAAATTGGAAAAATCATTAGAAAAGAAATTCCAGATATACCAATTACAATTAGCCTAAGAGTTAGAGACAAAAATGAAGAAGATATTTTTAAAGTTGTGGAAGAAAGTATCGCATTGAAGATTTCAGGGGTTTTGATATTAATGGGGGATCCATCACAAACAGGTAAAGCAGATTCAGATCAGATTCCAAGTGCAACTGTACATAAACTAAGAGAGAGAAAAATTGACTCAAAAATTGATTTGTATCTTTCAGTTTCAAATCAACCGAATTTTTCTAGAATTGGAAAAAAAATAAATGCAAAACCCAAAGGATTCATGACTCAAGTTGTACAAAATGTTGAACAAGTACAAAATTTAGCAGACAATTTAAAAGGATTTTCAGTTATTCCAATCATATTATTTCCTTCTGAAAAAAATAAAAAATCTGCCAAGTTTTTAAACTTGGATTTGACATCATATGCTCAAGGATTCAAAGAATTTGTAAAAGAATCACACAAAATTACAGGAGATGTATTGATTACATCACCAGGTGATTTTGATGGTGTGAATAGTTTTTTGGAAAATTTATCTAACTAGAGTACAAAATATTGTGCTTTTGGATGATGTACCACAATTGCAGCAGTTGATTGTTCAGGAATTATCTGACCAGATTCAGTTAGTGTCATTCCTGATTTTTCTGGTTGCAAAAGCTTCCATACTAGATGATGTTGTGACACATCAGG
>JBMYWJ010000097.1:918-2130 GCA_049607285.1 Candidatus Nitrosopumilus sp. | reverse complement strand
ATGTGTTAGCAGCAGAATCTACTGTTCCAACAAGAATTGATTCAGATGGTGATGGTTATTATGATTCCATTGACTCATGTCCAAGTCACCAAGAAACTTGGAACAAGTACAATGATCATGACGGCTGCCCAGACAATGCACCTGAACAACAGCGATTTGCACATGATGATGATCTAGATGATATCATTAATGATGAAGATTCGTGTCCTTTTGATCCTGAAGACTATAACGGATTCCAAGACGAAGACGGCTGCCCAGAAAACTAGTCCTTTTGTGCCACATGATGTTGACATAGTAAATATATTCATAATGTAAAATTATTTTGTGCTTCCAAAATTCTCTAGCAAAGCATTTTTAGCTCCAATGGCAGGTGTTAGTGATCCTGCTCTTAGATTACAATGCAAGCAAATGGGGGCAGGTCTTGTTGTAACTGAATTTACTAACATTCATAGTATTATTGCAAAAGAGAAACAACTTAAAGAAAACATGCAAACCATTCAAGAATTTATTGAATATTCTGAACAAGAACGACCAATCTCAATTCAATTATTTGGATCTGATCTTTTCGCATTGGAAAAAGCAGCTAAGATTGTAGGGCCATATTTTGATATGATTGATTATAATATGGGCTGCCCTGCACCTCATATCACACGACAGATGGCAGGAGGAGCCCTCTTACAAGAAGTCAATCTAACTCAGCAAATATTTAACACTCTTGTCAATTCCACAAACAAACCAGTAACACTAAAAATTCGTTCAGGAGTTACTGATGCAAGTAGGTTTCTTTTTAGAGATATTGCCGAAATTGCCGAAGATGAAGGAATTGAAATGATCACTTTCCATCCTCGCACTGTTAAACAAGGTTATTCTGGAAAGGCAGATTGGAAATTAATTAAAGAACTAAAAGAAATATCTAATATTCCAATTGTGGGAAATGGTGATATTCTTACTCCTGAAGATGCAAAAACAATGATTGATGAAACTGAGTGTGATTATGTTATGGTTGGTCGTGGAGCCATGGGAAATCCGTTTATATTTGAACAAATTAATGACTACCTATCTACAAATTCTTTTGAAGAGTATACTTTCAAAGATAGATTGGATTCTTTTTTCAATTATTTACATCTCACAAGTAAATACAAAATCAAATTTTCTAATATTAAGAATCAAGCTATGAGATTTACTAAAGGCATGAAAGGAAGTTCTAAATTA
>JBMYWJ010000097.1:0-726 GCA_049607285.1 Candidatus Nitrosopumilus sp. | reverse complement strand
TATGAAGATAGGAATTGATTCATAATAATGGCTACAGCTTATGTTCTCATAAATTGTGAACTTGGTTCTGAAGAAGCAGTCATTTCTGAATTAAAATCCATTGAAGGTGTAGTTGATGTCCATGGTACATTTGGTGCGTATGATATTCTAACTAAGGTCGAATCAGGACAAGTTGAAGCACTACGTGAGACCATTACATGGAAAATTAGAAAAATCCCAAAAATTCGATCAACCCTAACATTAATGGGAATTGAAGGACAACAATAATCTTCCAAATTCTTGCTTTTATACTTATTTTGTGACGTAATATCTCCCTTCAAAAAAAAAACGTCCTCCAAAGGGGCATCGCACTGAGAGAATACTAAAATCTCTCTCAGTCATATTATCTTCAAGTTAAGCATACTAGTGTTAATCTTAATTTTACAAAAGAAAGTGATTAGAGGGCTTCAGAACCGCTCTTTTTTGATGCAATGTTGATGACGTTGTCAATTGGTGAAATGGATATGATCCCATCTCCTGCTTTCCCAGTAAATACTGCATCTGAGATTACTGTTGTAATTTTATCTACTTCTGAATCATCCACTATTGTACTAATAGTTGCAACTTTGTTGAACTCTGCGATAAAAGTACCTGTTCCTCTACCTGCTCTGATGGTCTGTCTCTCTCCGGAACCTCTTCCATTTCCTTCCAGAATTGTAAATCCTCCCACTAAATCTTTGATGGCAT
>JBMYWJ010000096.1:0-2165 GCA_049607285.1 Candidatus Nitrosopumilus sp. | reverse complement strand
GGATAGGATTCAACTGGTGTATAATATCCAGTATGATCTCCAAATGGACCTTCGTCTCTAATGTCTGCAGGATCCACATATCCTTCTAAAACAATTTCTGCGTTTGCAGGTACGTCCAAATCAATTGTCTTACATTTTACAATTTTAATTCCTTCTTTTCTTGTAATTCCTGCAAACAAGTATTTGTCTAATCCTTCCGGAACTGGAGCAATTGAAGAAAACACTGTTGCAGGTTCTGCCCCAATAATTATTGCTGCAGGAATTTTTTCTCCTTTATCCTTTGAAATATCCCCATGATGAGCTCCTCTCTTGTGTTTCTGCCAATGCATTAAGGCATGAGTGTTATCAATTATCTGCATTCTATAAACCCCTAGATTCCGTATTCCTGTCTCTGGATGTTTTGTGGCCACTAATCCAAGTGTAATGAATTTACCTGCATCATTTGGCCATGATTTCAAAATTGGCAAATCATTAAAAGATGCATTGTTTGATGTAACTTTAGTTACTGGTCCATTTGTCTCTGCTTTGGGAAACGATGCAGTCATCTTTGAGAGTTCAGGAAGTTTTTTTATTTTGCTCAAAATACCTGATGGAATATCCATCTTTGTCATGTCTACAATCCTCTGACCAATTTCAGTAAAGTCTGTCATCTCCAATCCTATCTCTAATCTTTTCATCGAACCAAATGCATTTCCTAACACTGGCATATTGTATCCTTTTACTTTTTCAAAAAGAATTGCAGGACCATTTGAATACATTTCTCTTCTCATCACCTCTGCAATTTCCAAATTAGAATCCACTTCGACTTGCACTCTTTTCAATTCTCCATTTTTTTCAAGTTCTGCAATAAATTCATGAATATCTTCTATTGGCACAATTTTTCTAGATATGGTTCAAGTATAAGCTTAACTCGATTTACTCAAAAATGAATTTTGATGTATTCTCATTATCTCCATCTTCATTAATCTGAAAAATAATGATTAGTACACATCAAAACATATGTGTTAGAAAAAAGATTGTGTTTTCTATCTTTGATGCATTTTTCTTCAAGAAAAATATTGTCCCATAAAGATATGTTTCTCACTTTTCAACTATTTATTTTTTAATTAATCAATACAAGTAGTAATCGTCTCTACGAAAAAGTTATTGTTAATGTTTGGTTGATCAAAAATATTACTTTACATGTGGGAGTATAATCTACATTGGTGGAAGTTCTGTTTTTTTATCATGTCCACCAGATCCAAACTTACAATAAAAACACAATTCTGATTCCATGTACTTTAACTGTTCAACTTGAATTGCTCCAAGTTTTAAGGCAATCTTTGTCAGAATCTTGTATTTTAACGGCATAGCTGGTATAACTTCATCCATGTATACTTTGTAATGATCTGGACAAAACTTTAAGGTGACTTTGGATGGTTCTTTACCTTTCTCATTAACTTGTTTTGTAAAATTGATCTGTTCTCTAATGTATTCATGTTTTGGGCATGGACAATTTCTGCCTCCTGGATGTTTGTATGCTGGGGTATTCTTCCAGTCAAAATCAGGATATTCTTTCTCAAAATCATCCATTACAACTAGTAGTATCTCATATGTGTTTATAAAACTTGATCAAGTTTGCTTTGTAGATTCCAACCCAAATGTACATAAACCCCAGAATGTCAACACAAATTAATGGCAGCTGCTAAAAAGCAAACAAAAAAAGATCTTGAAGATAAGATTTCCGAATTAGAAGCAAAATTAAATAAACTTTCTACTCAGTTAGAAGCTAAACCCGCAGAGACAAAGCCAGCTGAAACTAAACCAAAAGAAGCATCAAAACCAGCTGAAACTAAACCAAAAGAAGCACCAAAGCCAGCTGAAACAACCAAACCAAAAGGTACACTACCAAAAGGATTTGGTGACAAACCAGCAGCAGAAGCTCCTAAACCAAAAGAAGCACCAAAGCCAGCTGAAACAACCAAACCAAAAGGTACACTACCAAAAGGATTTGGTGACAAACCAGCAGCAGAAGCTCCTAAACCAAAAGAAGCACCAAAGCCAGCTGAAACAACCAAACCAAAAGGTACACTACCAAAAGGATTTGGTGACAAACCAGCAGCAGAAGCTCCTAAACCAAAAGAAGCACCAAAGCCAGCTGAAACAACCAAACCAAAAGGTACACT
>JBMYWJ010000095.1:0-2194 GCA_049607285.1 Candidatus Nitrosopumilus sp. | reverse complement strand
TATTTCCAAACTTGCGAAGAATTTTCAGATATTCTTTACGATCTAAAAGATTCAAGGGAAATGATTTTTCCACCACATATATCAAAATAACCTTAGAATTAAACGCATTAACAATTTCACATGTTCTCTGTAATGACTTTTCAGAGTATTTTGAGCCATCTAGTGGAACCAAAATAGTTTTGAAGTTGTAAACATTACTTGTTTTCATTTTACAACCAATACGGGTTTTTTTGATTTGTGAAGGACATAGTTTGAGGTACTTCCCAAGAAAATCTCTTTTGCTGCACTTCTTCCACGAGCCCCAATTACCACCAAATCAATTCCATTTTTCTTGTTGTTTGCAAATCTTGCAATATCATATCCAGGATCACCTGTAAGTGCCTTTCCAGTTAATTTGATTCCTTTTTTTGCTGCACGAATCCTTGCTTCATTAAGGAATTTTTTAACTTCAGTCATAGAATTAAAATCCAAAAACCCAAGAGGATGAATCGCATATATTCCAGGCACAGATTTTACTGCCAAAGCAGTAATTTTTCCATTAGATTGTTGTGCTATATGAATAGCCATATCCAAACCACGAATTGAATTTTTTGAGCCATCTAGTGGAACTAGTATTTTCTTTGTTTTAATTGTCATAAATTAAGATAAGATTTGTTTAATTTTAAAGCCTGTAGAGATTATCGGTATTGATTTTCAATAATGATAATTTAGAATTTATCTCATATAATTAAAAACTTACAGGAATTCATGGACAGCACATTTGTAAATCAGATAATGAGCGAAAATGTACTAACTGTTGAGAAATCAACATCACTCCAAGATGCAGCACAAGACATGAAAAAATTAAATGTTGGATGTGCAATAGTAACAGAAAATGACAAACCATTAGGAATTGTAACTGAAAGAGATTTTGTAACAAAGATTGCAGCTGAAGGAAGACCATTATTTACTGAAATTTCAGAAGTAATGTCTTACCCATTAATTACAATTGATCCTGAAGAAACTATTTGGGAAGCATCAGAAATGATGCGAGAAAAATTGATCCATAAACTTCCAGTTAAAGCAAATGGAAAAATAATTGGAATAGTGACAACTACAGATATTGTAAAAATTTCTAGTGTAGGTTCTGATTCTCAAATGCGTAAAGTCTGTGATCAGATTCTGATGAGAATGAAAAAAGAATAATCCGAGTAAAATTTATCAAAGAGAATTTTGTTAGTTGTACGGACTGTAATTTGCAAAGATTTTTGCAACTGAATGATAATACATATCTCTCATGTCTTCTTCTACACAGACTGCTAACAAATTTACAATATCTGTTGCAGTAATAATTCCAACTACATTGTCATCATCAATTACTGGAAGTTTTCTGATTCCTCTATCATGCATTAGGTCTGCTGCAATTCTGACAGATTCATCTGAATTTATTGAAAATAATGGCGAAGACATGATTTGTTTTACTGGTGTGGTAATTTGATATGCATGAGCTACAATCTTTACTGCAAAGTCTCGGTCAGTGACAATTCCTACAGGGGTATTGTTTTCCATTATGATAACTGCGCCTACCTTTGCGTCTTCCATCATTTTTGCAGCCTCATTTACCGTTACTGATGCATCCACAGATATTACTGATTTAGTCATAACATCTGCAATAGTCATAGTTTTTGCATTTTTCATCTTCAATCTAGTTATACCAATTAGATATTTGATAGTCTTCTAGAATATCAGAACTGAAAATCATTCTAGATAATTACAATGGACTTTAAATTAAAAATTAATGTAATCTCATTTATGGCAATAAAAATCAAAAAAATTCTGGTTCCACTAGATGGTTCTGCCAATTCTTTTCGAGGCTTAGATGTTGCAATTCAGATGGCAAGAGAGTGTCATGCAACTATCACGGGTCTATACGTAGTAGGCATTACAAAGCCCAAAGCAAGTGAGCAAATTACTCCACTTGAGAGACTTCTCTTAAACAATGCACAAAAAATCATGAAAAAAGCAAAACTAAAGGCAACCCAAAAAGAAATTTTATTTTTTGACAGAGTCTCTTATGGTGATATTGAACGAAGGATTGTAGATATTGCTGAGAGAAAAAACTTTGATCTTATTGTAATTGGTTCAAGAGGAATGGGTGCTGCAAAAGAGATTTTCTTGGGAAGTACCTCAAACTATGTCCTTCACAAATCAAAAA
>JBMYWJ010000094.1:0-2264 GCA_049607285.1 Candidatus Nitrosopumilus sp. | reverse complement strand
CACCTTCTCGTCTTCTATCTCCACCTTCTCGTCTTCTATCTCCACCTTCTCGTCTGTCTCTACTGAATGATTGCGGCGTTCTGATGTCTTTTTCAGTGGGATTTTCATATTTTTTACCTATTTCATTTACTCTTATGTTGAGTTTTTCAAGCAAGGTAGTATTGAGTCCTTCTCCATAGACGTCTACTCTTGCTGCAATTACTGCCTTTGCGGCAACCGCACGTGCAATTTTCCCTCTTTGCCATCTTGGGGCTGCGTGAACCATTACGTGTTGGAATAATAGACCATGTTTTGGTGGTTGCGATCCTGTCTTTAATGATCTAAACAATGCTTTTTCAGCTCCTAAAACTTGTATTGTACTGGCAGGAAGAGATGCTAATCTTTTAAGACTCCCTGCTCTTCCTAAAATTCTTGCACCAACTGCAGTTCCAAGTATTACAGAAAGATTTGGTGCAATTTCTTGCATTTCGGATTCAACATGTTCCTCAAGTTTTTTACGTAAATCATGAAAATCTAGAATTTGTTTTGCAATTGATTGCACAATAGCTAGATTCACATCTGAGATGTCTCCTCCCCTACTTTTTGATGAAATTAAAGATAACATTTCTACTTTTGATTCTGGAAAACCTGCATCTTCAAAAATTTGTTTTGTTAGAGATTCACGTTTTCCAGCAATGACAATTTGTGCATAACCATTAATACTGTCAATAATATTATCTAATTCTGGAAAATGTAGTCCATACCATTCTCTAAGTCTTGAACTTAAACCATTTGCAATTTTATCAATCTCATCTAATGAATTAATTGCTTGAATAATGTGAAGATCTGGACTTTCAGATATTTCGGTAACTTTGGAAGATGATAATCCTAAAGCAAATTCTCTAAGTTTTCCTAAAGTGTCTTGTAGATTAGAAGCAAAACCTGAATCAACAATTATTTGTGGTTTTGACGTTTGAATGGAATCTAACTCTGAGTTCTCCATGATTTGACAATCAAGAGAATGCTTTTTTAAAATAGCAAGTAATGACTCATCACTGACAGAAACTCCTCTTTGAATTGAAGATAAATAATTTATAAGTTCATTCAGTTTTGCTTCTTTATTTTTCACTGCAAGATAATCTTTAACTGAGTTTGAGAAAGGAAATGCTCTCTCAATTTTTTCATTATTGAAAACTGATATTCCCAATTCTGTTAATATCACAGAATACATGAATAGTTGAATTCAAATCACCTTTAAAAAATGTACTAGAACCACAAATCAACTATTATATTTGAAACCAAGATAATCAATCAAAATGGAACCTAGTATTGCAACTTCCATAGGTCAAATTCAATTAGACAGACCTGTAATGCTAGCGTCTGGAATATTGGGAATTTCACTCGATGTCTTTAATCGATTATATCATGCTGGTGCTGGTGCTGTAGTGACTAAATCTCTTAGTACCGAACCTTGGGAAGGGTATCCTAATCCTACTATTTTTGGTGTAAAAGGTGGAGGTTGGATTAATGCTGTAGGCCTTTCAAACCCTGGAGCAGAAAATTTTGCTAAAATGATTGAACCGAACGATAATGTTCCAATAATAGTGAGTTTGGTAGGTTCAATTTCTGAAGATTTTGAGATGATGATAAAACAATTTGAAAATTGTAAAGTTACAGCGTATGAACTAAATTTGTCTTGTCCTCATGTCGCCAAAGTTGGTTTAGAAGTAGGTGATGATCCAGAATTGGTAAGGGAAATTGTATCTACTGTAAAAAAAGCTACTGATATCCCTGTTATTGCTAAAGTTGGACTAGGAACCACTAATTATCTAAACACTGTAGACACTGCCATAGATTCTGGAATAGATGCTATCACCGCAATCAATACAGTTCGTGCAATGGCAATAAATGTAGAAACACAACGACCAATTCTTAGTAATAAATTTGGTGGATTATCTGGAACTCCAATTAAACCAATTGCATTAAGATGTGTTTATGAGATTTCTTCCAAATATGACATTCCAATTATTGGTTGTGGAGGTATTTCTGATTGGGAAGATGCAGTAGAATTTTTCTTGGCAGGAGCTTCTGCTGTACAACTTGGTAGTGCAATAGGTGACAATTGGATTGATGTATTTAACGAAATCAATACTGGAATATCACAATATATGGAGAAAAAAAATTATTCAAAAATAGAGGAGATGATTGGACTTGCAAAGAAATCATAACCATCCTACAATTGTAACAATTGAAAAAGTAATTGATGAAACACCAACAGTTAGAAC
>JBMYWJ010000093.1:0-2269 GCA_049607285.1 Candidatus Nitrosopumilus sp. | reverse complement strand
AGAAAATGTAATTGTTCCCATTTCACAGCAGATTAAAAAAGTTGGGATTGAAAAGCTTGCAGAAGATAAAATTCGAGAAACCTTCAAAAAATATGATCCTCAACCAATAGTTGAAATATTATCTGATAATCGAGTCAAAGTATCTGTTAATGAACACTCCATAGCATCAATCATTGGAAAGGGAGGTTCCAACATTAATGAAATTGAAAAGTATCTAAATATCCACATTGATGTTGTTTCAAAAGAAAATGAGCCTACTGCAATTACACATGATTTACCTTTTACATTTTCTGAATCAAAAACTGGCTTAGTTTTGAGTGTTGCCAGAGAATTTGCTTTAATGCATGTTGATATCTATGTTGATAATAACTTTATCACATCCACAAAAATTGGAAGAAAAGGACAAATTAAAATTCCTAAACGTTCTGATGTTGCACGAAATCTTATGAATCTTGCATCCTCACAAAACAATATCCGATTACTACTCAAAGATTTTTGAAATTTTCAATTATCCTTGGATTTGCTTTGAGAAAAATAATGAATTTTCTTAATTGTTTTATTGTTTTTGGATTAAGATGATGTTCAATTCCTTCTGTATCTTGATTTGCAGTATCATACCCAACTCCTAAAATCTCAAAAAACTCTAACAAAATCCCATGTTTTTGTCTGATGGCATCAGCTATTTGTTTTCCTTTATCTGTAAGATTAATTCCATGATATTTTTCATATTCTAAAAACCCATTCTCATCTAGTCTTTGAAGCATTTTAGTTACACTTGGTGCACTGACATGCATATATCTTGAAATATCTAATGTAGTGGCATATCCTTTTAATTCTACTAATTCTGAAATTATTTCCAAATAGTCTTCCATCCTTGTGCTTGAACGGGTTTTCTCTGATTGATGGGCTGCTTTGATTGAATCTAATCTCTTGGAATTTTTCGATTTCATGTATTCTTTGTATCTATCTTAGTTCTCCTATAATTGGATGTCTCTGATTGATTTTAGTTATTCTTTGTTGACTGGAAAGTAATCGTTGTTGATCTTTGAATGTTAACTAATCTTTCATATAATATTCTATGATTTGGTTGATCCAATAAAACAACGACTCGAAAAATTAAGAAAATTTTCTGATTCTGCTCATCGGAGGGCAAATTTGTATACTGATATTGCCAAAATTGATGATTTTCATACCGCACGTCCATTAGGAGCAATCCAAAAAGCATCTGCACCAGGAAAAAAGCTTCAAAAAATTGGCTTTTTGATGTTATGGATTCCTGAACCTACGGGTGTTACTTGTGCAGTAGGCGGTCCAATGATTATCGCGGGGCGATATCTTGACAAAAAATACAATGGTTCTACCATACATGATATAGGACACGAGACAAAAAATACAATTAATTCCCTAAATGATTTCAAGAGTTCTGTAATGTGACACTCTTAGTTTTTAAAAGGATTTAGATAAAACAATTTATGACCACTAGGGCGCAGGTATTGATTCCAATTTCTATTGCAGCCGTAATTATTGGAGTTGTTGGACTAATGTCACTACCGAGTGACAGTAAATTAGAATCTGTTGAATTTCCTAGAGGGACCATAAAAATTGATGAGACCCCCCTTGAAGTACAGATTGCAGATACGGAACCTAGACGCGTTCGTGGATTGATGTTCCAAGATGAGTTACCATATGATCAGGGAATGATATTTGTATTTCAACAACCTGGACTTTATTCGCTTTGGATGCTTAATATGCAATTTCCTCTTGATATGATATGGTTTGATCAAGATGGAAAAGTGGTTCACATTGAAACAGACATTCCTCCATGTAAAACTGCTCTAGAAATCACAACATGTCAAAGTATTATACCTGAAGGTGAGGCAGTTTACATTCTTGAGGTTACATCTGGATTTGTTGCTCAACACAATATTACAGAAAATTCTGTCTTAAGCATCATCTCAATTTAGAATTGCAAATCCTTATCTTATGATGTTAAAATCTTTAATTTATGAATGCACGTATAGTGGTTGCAGCCACAATTGCAGTTGTAACTGTTATTGTTATTTTTGGTGTTTTGTTTTCATTAACTTTAAAACCTCAATCTGAACCCGAACCTGAATTAGTATATGAGATAGATTTTACCTATTCTGACATTGATACCCTTAAGGAAATTCTGGCAACTAAAAATATTTACATGTCTTCCCCTACCGAAATTACTGATTATACTGTAGATCAATACTGTACTTTCTTTGATGATGAAAATAAACAGAAC
>JBMYWJ010000092.1:0-2269 GCA_049607285.1 Candidatus Nitrosopumilus sp. | reverse complement strand
TTGAAGGTAGTATGGACGTTAAGATTACGTACTCTGATGAAATTATAGTTGGCAGACAAGGAATCATATCAGTTTTTGTACAGAATAACGGATGGGAGGATAAACGAGATATTTCGTTTGTATTTTCTAGTCAAGATATCGAATTTGTTGCAAAAACGATAGATACTATAATTATTGACAAGCTTGCACAGGGTGGATCATATGGCGGAAATGTAAAGTTTCTAATTCCAACTAATACATATCCAGGAATACATTTTCTAAATCTAAAATATTCTCAAGTTCTTGTAGCCAATAACGAAACACCACAACCAGCCATTTTTCACGATATTGCAATTCCAATTACAATTAAAGATAATCCTAGTGTAATGATTTATACAAAAATGCCTGAATCTATTTTTGCAAATGCTGAATTCCCCATTGAAGTTGAAGTACTATCAGAAGACATTGCAATATCAAATGTTGACATAAAGATAATTCCACCAAAAGATATTGAATTTAGAGGAGAAACTGGACATGTTTTTTCAAAAATTGAAAAAAATACACCTGTAGGCATAACATCACAGATTATTTCACTACCTAAGGAAGTAAACACAGAATATAAACTTCCATTTCAGATTATTGTAGAATATACAGATGATGTTGGAATTGAGAACATAAATTCACAGACTGTTTCTGTTATTTTAAGACCTAGAACTTTTATGGAACTAACAACAGATGGGGGGATTTGGATAGGGAATTTTTTCATTGCACCTTATGTAAGTCTTGGAACCATAATAGGAATTCCAGCGGGTACAATAATTTCATTGTTGATCAGAAGAAATCAAAACACTAGGAAAAGAAATACAAAAAAGAAGAAAATTTAAGATTCTAGTTTTTCTTTAATTGTTTGAACATATTTTTTATTATAATCATTAAACAGTTGTATTTTATTTTGGGCTAAAGCCATAGCACCGGGTCTGCTATTGATGTGAATTTCAGCAGTTTCTTGTTGTTTTAAAAGATTTTCCAAGTTATCTTTGGATTTAGACTCTAATTGAGCAGTCAGAAATATGAATTCTTTTTCAAGAAGGTTTTTTGTATCAGGAATTGCTGGTGGTTCAGAACCAATAATTTCCTTAGTAGTAATTTCACCAAATACTTTCCTATCTAATTCAAGCAATAATATAATATAGAATTAGTGTTATAAATTTTATTTTAAAAAAATTTACAAAAATAAGTGCAGTGCAACCAAACATTTTATCTTTTGAGAATTTTATTATTCGTTGATGACTTATTGTATTAGTAAGTGCAAAAAATACAAGGCTCTAAAACCAACAGAAATTGGCAGATACGCAGCAGGACAAAAAAGATGTAATTATTGTGAGATTTTTCTTGATTATGATGGAATTACCTGTCCCTGTTGCAATAGACAATTAAGATGTCTACCTAGAAGTAGAAAAGGAAAAGCGAAATATCTCGCTCAGATCATAAAATAAAAGAAGGTTTGACAATAACGTATTTCTTTTTTTAAATTTTACGGATTTTGATTTGAGAGTAGAATTATTTCAAGTTTAATTGAAAACTTATTGTAAAAATTAAATCACATCTGGGAGTTAAAGTTCCACTTATAAGAAATCAATACTAGTAAAGTTATGGTAATTTCAGAAGACATTGAAGAATTTGTTGAAAAACACATTAAATTGATGATTTCTCAGACTGAAACATATCTACCTTTTATCAAAGTAGCATTTCCTTACTCGAAAAACGTAGCAGATGGAGTTTACAGTCTAATAATCGGTAGTGCGTTATCTATTTTTGTCAATCAATTTGCAATGAGGATGAAATATCCAACTGCTGAAGATTTTGAAGATTTTGGAAAGATTGCTCTAAAATATCGAGATCAGGTTGATCAGTTTTTCAAATAGTTAGGCCAATTCGCCTAGAAAATGAACCGTATCATTAGTTACAACGACTGTTCTATCTTTTGGAACGCGGTACAGTTTTTTTGAACCGTTAGAAGATTGAACAATAAGTTTTGAAAATGGATCTTTGAGTGATTTGTAAAGAATTCCCTGTTCACCAACGGATTGAGACCAATGAGTTCCTTGAACAAAAGAAATTGTTTGGAACTTTACAACTTGATATGAATAGACCATTTCTATTAATTAGTAATAATTAGACTGATTAAGGATTTGCCTCCAATTAATGCAATAATAGATAGTCCAATATTTGCAACAATATTGATTACTAATACTCCATATTGATTATTTTCAAGAAGATTACTTGAGTC
>JBMYWJ010000091.1:0-2276 GCA_049607285.1 Candidatus Nitrosopumilus sp. | reverse complement strand
TTCTTCACAGTTACTGACGAATCTTCTGGTCACAGACTCAGAGTCGCAGAAGGTGACACTGTCACTGCAGAATATGAGGACAATACATTACCTGATCCATACACAACTGCAGATGAACTTGATATCACTGCCACTTCACTCATAGGTACCGTTGTACCACCTCTAGAGCGAGCACCAATTGTTAGCTGTAGAGTAGTTGATGCATTCGGAAATACACTAAGTAGTGTATCCGTTGATCAACAAGTACAAATTACTTGTGACTTAGCAAATGGCCAGGATAGAGAGCAACAATTTGCATACTTGGTACAGATTCAGGATGCCAATGGCGTCACAGTCCAACTAGCATGGATTACAGGTACATTAGCTGCAGGTCAATCATTCAGCCCGGCCCAATCATGGATTCCAGATGCAGCAGGAGCATATGATGCAACTGCATTCGTATGGGAATCTGTTGATAATCCAACGGCATTATCACCACCAGTTACTACACCAATAACTGTCAACTAAGACTAGAAAAATTCACATTATCCTTTTTTCTTTTTTTGAATCAACCCTAACGAAAGTTATAGACAATTTTTCCAGAAGTAATATCTAGGAGAACATTTACAGCTAATTAAAGTGAAATTTCATATTTTATTTTCTATTTTGATTGTATTGTTATTTGTTAATATTCCAAATTCCTTCTCAGATCTTGAATTGTCTGGTTATAGCAAGGTCTATTCATCTGAACAAATTTTTCAAGTATATGGAAAAGGATTACCTGGCGAAAACTTGATCATACGACTTTTTGCTCCTGATGAAACAATTGTAAAGTTTGATCAAATTACTACAAATTCTGATGACGGTTCTTTTAACCACAATTTGTTAGTTTGGCCAAAACCTTCAAATGATTTTCCATTTGGAACGTATACTGTTGAAGTGATCAGTACTGAACAAAATGGAATCTCAAAAAAATTTGAGATAAAGTTTTCTCCTACAACTGATCTAGTTAGTGTTCCTATTGAACGACAATTCAATACACTAGTGGTAGGTCCTGAAACCGCTGCAATAAATCAATCATTTAGAGTGTTTGTACAAACAACCAGTGATGGTCTTTTGATTGGGGATGATCCAATTCAATTATTAGGCAATACACATGTTCACTTGCCTTCAGGAATTTCTGTTCCATTGTCAAATTCATTTAAGACTTTACATCAAGGACTGTATTTTGTTGATTATGTGCCCAAAGAAGAAGGAACACATGTATTTCATGTAGTTGCTTTTAGTCAAGGAACTACTTCTCATGGCTCATCTGCAACCAACGTTTTACGCCAAGATCTAGGAGGAATCTCCGAACAAATAATCAATCTTAATTCGGTTTTAAATGCCACCTCTACCGAACTTGATATTCTTAAATCTGAAATTGAGGGTTTTGACAATACTTTGGAGCAATCAAGCGAAAAGATTGATGAGAGTACTGGTGATATTGCAAATTCTGTTGAATTTATTGGTGAGGCTTCATCTCAACTTAATTCATTAATGTTTCCAATTATTGCATCAATAGGAATCATTGTTGCGTTACAAATTACAATCATTACCCGAAGAAGATAGTTATAATAATGCAAGAAAAGAAATTCAGTTGATGCCCAATGTGGCTATTTTCTTTTTTGTTTTTTTCCTCTTCTCCTTCTCCATTGTTATATCAAATTCATATGCATCTATTTCTGGAGATTTTATTGAGATAGATTCTGCCTCAAACAATAATCCCGTTATATTTGACTCTGATATCATAGAAATTGATTCCAATTTTTTTACTGAAAATAATCTTAAAAGATATTTAATTTTTGGAGATAACTCCAAAAATCTAGATTTTATAAAAAAAAATTCTATTAATGGAATTGAGTCTGATTCAGGATTTTTCTCTATTTCTGTTCTTTCAAAAAACGCAGCATCAAATCTTGCAGCTCAAGGATATCACGTTATTGAGGACGTTAAACTAGATTTTCATTTATCTAATGATACAATTCAAGACGCGTCAAGAATAGGAGAGATTACAGGTTCAAGTGTTGCAAATAAAAAATATGGATTATCTGGAAATGGCACTGTAATTGCAATTGTTGATACTGGAGTTGATTTTTCAAATCCTGATATTCAACATTCACTTGCACGAGATGAAATTAATCATCCAATAATGTTTGATCCTGATGGGCAAGGGATTGTATTAACAAATGCAACTTTCTTTGCATACATTGATGAAAATGAAATTATTCGAAATTATAGTAAACCAATCCCTTCAC
>JBMYWJ010000090.1:0-2314 GCA_049607285.1 Candidatus Nitrosopumilus sp. | reverse complement strand
TGTTCGTAATATTATCTTACAGCAAGGACATCTTATTTCAGATGTTTCTAAAAATAAACTACAAAAGGTACATCGCTTTTGACCGTTTTCATATCGTTTTCCATTACTCATCGAGATTCCTTTTGAGTAAATGCATATTCCTCTACATGTTCGTCCCATGTTGTAAACTAGTCTAAATCTAATATAACAGATCAGACTACAATGTGGTCAAGTGCAGCTAGACTGATAAATTAGTAAAAACTCAAAGATATTAGAAACATGAGTGGCAAAAAAACAACCAGCATCTCATTTAGAATAGATACAGAGCATGAAAAAGTGCTGCGAGGAATAGCTGATGAAAACAAAATAAGTCTAAACACACTTGCCAACCAGATATTCAGCAATTACGTAGAATTTGAGATTTATGTCAAGAAATTTGGTACACTACGAATGAGCACAGACACATTTCGTAGAATGCTAAATAGTATAAATGAAAAAGAAATAATAGAAATTGCGGTAAGATGTGGAAGTCAGGAAATAAAAGAATTCATTTTATTCAAATGGAAAGAGATTAACTCAAAAACAGTAACTGTCTTTATCAAAATCTATTTTGATTTGTGTGGATACGGTAGATGCAACCTGGATGAAACAGAAGGTAAAGTAACATTTAGCGTGCATCATGATCTTCAGGAGAAGGGATCCTTATTTTTTAAACATCTTTTTGAGTCTATGATTAGAACAACACTTGACAAGGATTGTAAAACCACCATAACCAATGATACCATAACAGTCAGTTTTCAACCTTAAAAAATAATTAAGTGCAATTGACTACATTGTAATCTTCTTTGTTATATTACATATCTCCCAATGTATCGTGAGGAAAAATGTATGAACAAAAACAAGAAGAAAAGAAACCACCTCGACTAGTAATGTGGGGAATGATATCTGCAGGAACAGCTGTTGTCCTTATTTTGCTATTGACTCCATGGAATTTCATTCCAACACAAGTAACTGAAGATGTGACCGTCATTGCAAACATAGAGTATGGATGTGTTGGTGAATCCCAGTACGGCGTCAGCGTGGTTGTACCCCAATGCAGTGCACAAGTAGGTGATGTGATTCCAGCAACGTTTTATCTGCCTGCAATGGAGTTAAATGGATACTATGATAGAGTGCAAGACAGAGTAGCAGCAGTACAGCCTTAAACTCTATCTTTTTTAATTTTAAAATTACTTTAGAATACAATGATTATTCTTTGAGATGGGATTATTTTCAGTTTGTTGATGGTCTGACATATTCAGAGGATAATTTTCTCTCTGGCACATCATTCTGGATAAAATTTAGATCTACATTTAAAAGGCTTTTTTGCAGATTTGACAAATATTATTCATAAATTGTTTCTATTTTCTGGCTCATGTTATGTTTTCTTGTATGGGAATTATAAAATAAGATTACGAATATTAAATATATCTTTCATATATAGAAAGTAAAGCTCAATATTAAATAAAAAGATCTAATTGATCGACTTATTTTAAATTTTAACAGCACCAGGTTTGCTTTGTGGAATGTCCGGTTTTCTTTTTAACCAAAACAATGCACCAATAAATAAAACTGCCGGAACAAGAATGATTAGAATCATCAATTCATAGTACACTTCAAGTCTTTGAGCTGGTTTTGAATGGTAAGCCTCATGATCTGTTTTTTCTGGATTGTCATAAACTGCTGTAGTAAAGTCTACTGATCTTTGGGCTTTATTTTCAATATTTCCAGATACAGTTACTCCTTCATCGACCAAAATTGTAGGAGAATGGATACCTTCTACTCTAACTATGACTGATCCTGAATTGTCAAAAATAAAATTCCTGTAATCGCCACCAATTTGGCTCAGTCCCTCGTCACGAAAAATCTCTCTTCCGTTCTGAAATATTATAAAATCATATTTCATTTTTGCAAGATTGGAATTTGTTTGAGGATCATAGAATTGATATACAAATTGGATTTTTTCATGAGTTTTGATAACAGGTGGATCCCAGGTTAGATTAACTTCTATGTCTCTATCTGGAGTGTACTGTAAAAGTGGAAATTCTAATTTTTTGCCTGTTGCATCATGAGGATAATCAGGAATCTCGGTCTCAACAATTGTCACGCCTTCCATCCAAGGATGAATGGTACAAAAATATGAAAAAGTGCCAGACTCTTCTCCACTAGTAACTGTATGACCCTCTTTGTCATCGTTATACCAAATAATTTTATCACCAATTGTAATTGGCATTAAGGTGGACTACCAAACTTTTGCGAGAGTATTTAATTCAGGATATGCTTCAAAGAGTATCAA
>JBMYWJ010000089.1:0-2355 GCA_049607285.1 Candidatus Nitrosopumilus sp. | reverse complement strand
CATAACAAAAATAACTCCTAGTTTGTTATTAATATAATTTACCTAAAAATAACCTCTTATAACGGCGTTTCAAATTTTATAACGGCGTTTCAATTTTGATCGCACACGGCTAAATCAATCTTTTTCCTGTTCTATTCTGAATGTCTTTGTTTTAACATTTTTTTCTTGTAAAACCTTGACCACTAAACTACTTTCAATTTTCTTAAGGAAAAACATTTCCATGCTGCCTAATTTCACAATCTGTTTTCCGCCTGGAGATAGTACCCACTCGCCGGCTTCTTTCTTTCTTGCTATGCCGGTAATGACAATAGACGACTTTGATTGTTTTCCGATAGATGAAATTAACATTATACATGAATTGATAAATCTGGCAGAATCACGGTTATCAAACATATTGTAAACTCCATTAATTGAATCAATTACAACAAGAAACTTCTTAGTTGATACCTTAGCGATAATTTCTGATAATCTCTCATTCCAATCTTTGTTGTTGGGATGAAAAATTATTACATTATCATTTTTTTCTATCATTTCAGATTCAATGTATCCAGTGTACAGCAAATCCATATCAACAAAAATAATTGGATTTTTTATAGTTTTCATTAGTCTATAGAGGAATTCAACTTTATGGAAAGGTTCTGAACATAACACCATGTTTAGGGTTTTTTGCTCAAACTCGTTTTGAATCTGCACTAAATTGTTATCTAAGATCTGATCAGAACTTTTATCCAACATCAATTTATCACTTTACAGATATAATAATGAATTTAGCATCAAAAGATATTTCAAATGATTTTCCAAATTCAGACAAAATCTATCTGAATAATGCATCAGTATCACTAATGCCTTCTCAAAGTATCGAAGCTATGAATAATTTCTTACTCTCTTACAATTCAATTGGACCTGATTCTAAGGATTCAGAGTCATTTGTTACTGAAAAACTGCAAAATATAAGAAAAATAATTTCAAAAATTATCTCATGCCAACCTAATGAAATCATCTTGACTCAAAGTACAACTGATGGAATCAATCTTGTGGCAAATGGACTCTCTTTTGATCCTAACTCAAACATTATCATTCGTGGAATGGCACATGAACATCATGCTAATTTTTATCCTTGGATACGATTAAAAGAAAAAATTTCAGTACGAGATCTTTCTATTGACAAAAATGGTTTTTTCAAATTAAGTAACCTTGAATCATACATTGATGATAATACAAAATTGATAGCAATTAGTCATGCTTTGTATAACACTGGATCTATTTTACCTGTAGAAGAAATTGGAAAAATAATACAAAACAGAGTTCCTTTCTTTATTGATAGTGCACAAACTATTGGATGTGTTGATAGTATTGATGTTACTAAAATTAAATGTGATTTCATGTCATTCAATGGTTCTAAATGGCTTTGTGGTCCAATGGGTACTGGTTTATTTTATTGCAACAGAAAGTCAAGTGAATTATTAGAACCAGGAACAATTGGTGGTGAATCAGCAACTGTTTATGATGAGACAAAGATTGTTTTCAAAGAACTTCCAGACAAATTTCAAACTGGTTTTAGAAATTATGTTGGCATAGTTGGATTAGAATCGTCTGTAAAATATTTATTAAACTTTGGCATAAAAAATATCCAAGAAAAAAACCAATATTTATCTAATCTTCTAAGAGACGAATTATCCAAAATCCCTAACATTATTTTGTATGGACCTGAAGATCCAAAAGATCGAACAAGCATTGTTTCATTTAACATAAAGGGATTTGATTCCCAAGAAATAGTAGACAAACTTGAAAAACAAAATATTATTTTAGCTGTGAGAGAAATGATGGAGAAAAAAATTGTGAGAGCGTCTCCTCACTTTTTTAATAATGAATCAGAAATTCTTTGTGTAATTGATGCAATAAAAAAACTATAGATTTTCTTGTTCTTCTATTACCATCATAGTTAGAGTTGATTGAACTTGACTAATTTTTCTAACTTTATTGGTAATAATTGCACGTAATTTTTCAGCGTTATTTGATGATAACTTTAAGACAATATCGTAAACTCCATACACTCCTTGGATTTCATACTCCACATCCTCCTCGGCAAGAATTTGTTTGACTTCATTGATAATTGATTCATCTGATCCTAAATCAGAATTTAATAGAACATATGCAGTAGGCACATGAATTTTTCATCAAACAGTATTTAACTTTTCATAATTCAAAAATTGATTAATTAGCATTTTGTCGTATTGATGTGAAACCAATCGATCTAACACTTACAATATCAAAATCTATTCCGAGTTTTCCTGGTTCTCCAACACCACAATTCATTTCTTGGTCAAATCTCAAAGAAGATGGGTATAATCTAGA
>JBMYWJ010000088.1:0-2400 GCA_049607285.1 Candidatus Nitrosopumilus sp. | reverse complement strand
TAGTTGGTTCTCCAGTAGTAGTTGGTTCTCCAGTAGTACCAAATATGTAATTAATTTCTGACAAACCAGTACTTAGTTCTAGTTTTGTTTGATCATTTTCCAATTCCATGCTTGATGGAAGTGCACTTATACCAACAATAATAGAATTTGGTGGCATTAACAATGAATAATCAGTTGGTGAATCAAAAGAAAAAGTCCAAACTCTCCCTTCTTTTGAAATTAAGTCATGAATATCATAATCAATTGTAATAGATGAAGAATCAAAAGTGTTTATTGTTATCACGTCATCTGTTATTTCACTAGTAGACAGACCAATACCATTTTCGTCAATTGCAATAAAATTGTCAACAGAGGGTCCAAATAAATTCACTTCAAAATCTGGTTCTAATGGATCTACGTCTAATTGAGATGAAATATGGGCAGAGCCGTCTGAATAAAGAGTAAGATCAAGAGTTCGAGCAGAGCTGAATGAGGTCTGAATAGGCATTGTTAGCGCAACAAGCATTAAACCAGCTATTATCAAAGGTGCCTTAACCATTGTTTCGAAGATACCATCATTCCTTACAAAAAGCATTCCATCTTCTCGAATAGACTCTTTCACGTGAATAGATACGATTTCTGGATTCATAGGCTCAATACCTTAGATTCATGCTTTCTACTAATCCCTGAAATCTCTTAAATTCCTGGAAAAATTGAAGTCCTTTTTCAGTAATCAAAAAGACTCTATTCCTATCATTTTTGACGGATTCGACTAAGCCTGCTTCTACCAGTTTCTCACATTTGTCTAGTACTGCATAGTGAGATAGGTTGGCTTTGCGAGATATTGCAGATACAATGACTCCACTACGACCACCATCGGCGGTAACGTCTAAGATATCACCCATTATGCCCATTTCGGACCTGTATTGTTGTTTTGACATAGTATAGTATACAACTAATTGGTTTATGAGGGACATTTTGAAACTTTGTAGCGGAACACAAAGCGGAACAGGTGTTTCAGCTAGAAAAATGACAAGATTTCACAAAAAATCAACTTGAAGAAAAAATTTCAACAAATAATGTATACGAGTTTTGTTATTTTAAAAAATAAAATTTTGTAAAAAACTGAATTTCAAGATAATTTTGCTAAAATTACTGAATTTTAAGGAATTTTGATGCAATTTAGTATATAAGGAACATGACGATTCTTTGGAGTTTCTAAGCCTCTTTGTCCTGAACAATGACAGAATAAAACATGACAATATGCTTGATAATATTTCTAGAGAATAATCAACTGAAATTTTTCTCCGAAGATCAAAGATCTAATTAGATATGTGTTAATTACAAATCTTTTAATTTAAGAAATCATCCTTTTTGATCAAAAACTACTCAAAGTAGTAAAAAATTTCTGGAATAATTCACCAAATGTAAAATAAATCTAATAGATGTGTGTGAGGAAATTGAGAGAGGTTCAGAAAAACTGATAGATTCAGACATAGAATTCAATAGGTTAGTATCCAAAAGATATCATTTTTTCTTAAATTGATTAAAAATCATTCACAAGGTCAGCTTTGAGATTCATAATAACTTTTTATGCCCATTTTGAAAAGAAAGTCATAAAATGTTTGATAAATTAAAAAAAGAAGGGGGGGAAGAAATGGTAAAAGAAAGAGTTGAAGAAAATGTCCAGATAAAAGAATCTACAAGCTCTACCTCAACAGTTGAATCTTCAAGTGAAATTGGAATTGGAGAATTAATGGGTAAACGAGCAAAATTAGAAGAATCAATAGATTATGTTGGTTTAATGATTAAAAATCTCAAAGAAAAGAGGACCTTACTTGAAAAAGATATTGAAGAAGAATCAGTGGATATTAAGAATCTCAAAGAAAAGCTACAAAAGGTTAGTGAATACATAGATGAAGAAAATAATGGAATTAAAGATCTAGTAAATAAGAGAAGAGAAGTTGAAAATCATGCTGATGAGGTTGGAGTAATAATTAATAATTTAAGAGAAAAACTTTCGGGTATAGATACAATAATTGATGCTGAAGGTAACAGAGTTAAGAAAATTAAAGAATCTAGAGATTCTTTAAACAATTAAAGAAATTTGGAAGGTTTCTTGGATATTTATTGAAACTGAAGGAAACATTTTATCTATAGAATTAGTAGTAACAGCTGTAGCTTCTTGTAAAATTTTCTCGGATTCGATAGAACTAGATTCATCAATTCCAAATGTTGTGTCTACTGAGATCTTGGTCATAAATTCTCCAAGCATTTATGTCATTTGACCAATTCCTTGTTCTGCTCTAGGCATTATTTTTCCAAGGGAGGATTTCAGATTTTTCATCAGACCCATTGTTGACATAATTGCACCACACTATCACCAAGATCACTAAATGTAGTTAATCGTAATTCAATTTG
>JBMYWJ010000087.1:0-2511 GCA_049607285.1 Candidatus Nitrosopumilus sp. | reverse complement strand
GATACCTTCTTGAACTAGATTTCTTGTTTCCGATTTTTCTTTCTCTTCATCATCATTATTATTACTACTAGTTACGGTTAATTCATAATCGACCATACGATATGCATACATGCCGTCAGGCATTTTTACAGCCTCCATTTGGATATCATGTTTATCACCAGAAGACACAGCTTCTGCAAGTGGGAATCCAATATCTTGAGTTTGTATTTTACTCGTTTCTGTAAAATCAATCGTGAAGATAGATGCAAGGGTAAATGAAAGTACGATAGTAGTAATTAGCATTGTTTGTGCTTGTTTCATGATTACTGGTACAAGTACAAAACAAGATCAATATAAGTAAATACCAAAAGTATCAGAATAACGATATCGGAGGCAGTAAGTTTAGTATTTTGATTTGAGGTGTTAATTACCAATAAAATGGTTTGAATTCTATCAATAATACTTAAGTTCATTATTTTGGCATAAAATTGTGAATAAGATGGAGTTTTACACTTGCAAGAATTGTGGTACAGAATTTCCATCAACTGAAATTAGACTTTATTGCAAAGTTTGTAAATCAAATTTAGATAAAACAGGAAATTTGCCTAAACTCTAGCTTGTAAAACAACCAGGGTCTTAAAACGTATGTGATGACTGCATTCTTTTAATACAGGTCATTTCTTCGTTTGAAAGAGTAATAATTAATTTTGATGATCGATTCTAAATGATCTCTCATAGCATTTTTTTATTATTTCATAAATGATTTAATAAAAGAAAAAAAGAAAAAAATGAACTAGTCAATTTAGACTAGGAATCTGCATCTTTCTCATCAAACGAATCATGCTGTTCATCTAGTAGATTGTATTGCTCAGATATTGGAGATAACAGTTCTTCAAGTTCCATTTCTTGTTGTTCAGTTAGTATTGGCTCTACAATACCAAACTCTTGGAGGATTTTGTTTTGTTTTGCATCAAGTTCATCCAAGCTAGACTCAAGACGTTGTTGTTCTTCTTCAGTCAAGGTATCTTGATCAAGTTCCTCAAAGATTTTCTCATACTGTTCATCTAGGGACACAAGTTTGGAATCAAGTTCAATTTCTTGTTCTTCAGTCAGTTCTGGAAACAAAAATCCAAATTGTTCTAGTATCGCATAATATTGCATATCTAGTTCTTTGTATTTCTTTTCCATTTCTGGTGAGATTTCATAATAATCAAACTCATCCTCTAGTTCCATGTACTTTTCGTCTAATGGTGCAAGTTCTGCATCAAGCTCAATTTCTTGCTCTGTAGTAAGATTTGGAGTTACAAATCCATACTTTTCAAGAATTGCATCGTATTGAGAATCTAGTTCCTCATACAACTGATCGATGTTAGATTCTTCTGTTGTTTGTGCCTGTACTGATTGTACTCCAACTGCAATTACAATAATTGCAAAGAGTGCAGCAAGTGCAGGAAAAACAGATTTTTTATTTTTGGAATACGTTGTGGTCATTTCCAGTATTTCTTAGGTTGAGTTTTATATGACCTTGCCAATCCTATTGCGGTATGGCAAATGAAGTTGACCAGGGAACACATTATGGAAATCTGTCATCTTACAAGTTTTACATGCTTCCAACTGCAAAGAAACTCTATGGAAGCATCAAATCAAAGACAAAACATCATCAAAATGTTCAACAATTATTACATGTATTAGCATTAATGGGCGCATCAACTACATGGGAAATGACAAAGAAAAAATTCCCAAATGACAATTCTAAGGTTCGTGAAAAAGAAAAAGAGTATCGCAGATTACTAATAGGCAGAACAGATAGAGGTAAACATTCTTCTGGAGTTTTAGAATTTGGTCTTGTTGTAAAGGATGGAAAAGTTTTCAGACATCCCATATCAGATAAATATCGATTGTCCCTTCACGGTTTATTGTACTGTATGAATATATTGAATTTAGATAAAAAGGATGTTGATGTCCTCGCAAAAAATTATTCAACAGTTCTACCTAAGGTTTTTGGTAAATGGGGTTTTCTCAAATCAAAAATTGGGGATGATGTTTACAAACTTACAATTCTTGCAAAAGGTCTCCTTCTTGATAATCCAATGATTGTAAAAAACCCACGTAATCCACTTTATGAATTGATGTCATACATTCACATAAAGTATAGCAGATACTTTGAATCAATTTCTGAAAATGATCTTGCAGATCAGATATCACTTTGGTTTTATACGTATTTTCTTTATGATTCAAGCGGCAATACAAAATCAACAAAGACGCTACCAGGAATTAAAAAACTACAGAAGGTTCTAGATCAAGATATTGAACTCAAAAATTGGTACTTGAAGTTTGTGCAAGAGTCTGATAAATATTATAGAGACAGAGTAAACACGATAAAAAATTCTGGATTGATATGATGGGGCCTAACGAGCATATTTTTTTATCATCTTTTCGAGATTCTTAAATTCAATTGGTTTATTTAGCAAATCCTTCAGTGATGCTTTTTTTGCATCAAGGTATTTTTTATCATTTAGGACATAACTTGAG
>JBMYWJ010000086.1:0-2566 GCA_049607285.1 Candidatus Nitrosopumilus sp. | reverse complement strand
ATGAAGAAAATAAAATAGATGAAAAAGAGGAGAACAACTCTTCACAATCTTTGTAAACTAATCCTGGTTTAGGTGGAGGATGTCTAATTGCAACTGCAACATTTAACTCTGAACTCTCCCCACAAGTTCAACAATTGCGTGAATTACGAGATAATTCTATACTCCAAACACAATCAGGCAGTATTTTTATGAACTCATTCAATGATTTTTATTATTCATTTAGCCCTGCTGTTGCCGATTATGAACGTGAAAATCCAATATTTCAAGAGACTGTCAAAATTTTGATCACTCCAATGATCTATAGCTTGTCCATTTTGAATTATGTTGAAATGAATACTGAATCCCAAGTATTGGGTTATGGAATTGGGTTACTTTTCTTGAATATTGGAATGTATTTTGTTACTCCTGCAATTATTTTATTACAAATTCAAAAATTCAAAAAATCAAGACTAGTATGAGCTTTGCTT
Organism: Candidatus Nitrosopumilus sp.; assembly: GCA_049607285.1. GTDB lineage: Archaea > Thermoproteota > Nitrososphaeria > Nitrososphaerales > Nitrosopumilaceae > Nitrosopumilus. The sequence continues at coordinate 2,099 of JBMYWJ010000086.1, read as the reverse complement.
TTATTTTGTTCCTCTAATGAAATACCATGGATAATCCAAAAATTGCTTTAGTTGGAGGTTTTGTTATAGTTGTTGCTTTATCTGTATCTCTTGTTTTAATTCGTTAACTTAATCCTCATTGATCAATTTTTGAATCATTGATTCAACATGTCCTGATTGTCCAAATGACACATCTCTGAGAATTCCTTTTCTGTCTACTAGAATTGTAGATGGTGTTCCTTGTAAAGAAAACTTTTCAAATGTTTCAGCCGAATATTCTTTTGATTTCATATAATCTTTTACTCTTTGTATTATTTGATTTTTGTAGTCTTCTGGCTGTGAATCAAATTCAGGAATTTGTGGATAGATAAACTGCATAATTTGTTCCTTACTGACTTCACCACTGGTCTTTGTAAGATTGTCCATTCCTAATGGAAAAGGAATTTTGTATTGTAGTTTATTCCCATCTTGTAATTGCCCATAGGCTGATAGTGCCTTTTTTGTTTCGCCTATCACTTCTCCTGTATCTGCAAGCATTTTCAAGTTCTCTAGTGTATTTTTATCAAAATCTTCAAAAGCAGTTGCAAGGCCCAGAACTCTAACACCTTCATCTTTGTATTTGTTGTAAATGTTAATTGCCTCTGGAATTGCATTCATAAAACAACCTGGACAATTAACTTGAAACACATCTACCAAAACAATGTGATCTTTTTCTTGATCAAAATTAGTTGGAGCACCTTGAATCCACTCTGAAACTCCAAAATTTGGTGCTTTTTCGCCTATTATTGCACTCATACTTCGGTTTGATTTTTTTCTATTAAATACATAACGAACCTGTTTTACCAATTACATTGATTTTATCAGAAAATAGCATATTTCTCCCAGTTTTTATCAATTGAGTATATGTCTCAATATACTTGATTTTTTATCGAGTAACCTAATATAGGACACAAAAACCCTCAAAACAAATTGCAGGTAGTAACTGAAGATCGATTAAGTCTTTTTAGCGAAATGGAACAGAAATATGAACAAAAAGATACCAATTACTTTATTTCTCTTTTAGATCATCCAGATTATGTAGTTAGAACAAGAGCTACTTGTATTTTGGTTGATTTTGGTGGTGAAGATAAAATACAACATATTGCTAAAGTTTTAAAAAATGATGAAAACGAACTTGTAAGACACGAGGCAGCATTCTCGTTGGGTCAAATGTGTTATTCTACTGCGATAGCACCATTAGCTGATGCAACTCTAAATGATCCAAGTATGTTTGTAAGACACGAGGCAGCAATTGCACTAGGGGTTGTTGGTTCACAAGAAGCCAAAGAAACTCTGGAAAGAGCATTAAATGATCCTGATAAACCAGTTGTTGAATCTGCCATTGTTGCATTATCTAATATTCAGTTTATGGAAAAGTTAAGTAAGAACGAAAAATTTGCAAAGTTAACGGGTGGATAGATGAATTTTTCATATGGAATTATAGCTGCAGTTGGAATTCTTATTGCAATATCTATTGGATTTATTGCAATTTCTCCTGATGATATTATTGAACCAAGAGCAATTCCTGTAGAAGACGAATCTGTTATTTGCACAATGGAATACTCTCCGGTTTGTGGTGTTGATGGAAAAACATATGAGAACATGTGTACTTTAGAGACCTCTGATGTTGAATTGGATTATGATGGGGAATGTATGGTTGTAGAACCCGAAGCATCATCATCATCATCTACTGAACCATTATCCACAGTATCTATCATTTCAATTCCTGATGGTGTTGGTGTTCCTGGATGTGAAGAAACTGATGAGTGTTACTTGCCCTATGAAACAACCGTATCTGTTGGTACTACTGTTACTTGGAGTAATGATGATACTGCTGCTCACACTGTGACAAGTGGTAATGCTGTAGATGGACATGATGGATTATTTGACTCTAGTCTTTTCATGTCTGACTCTACTTACGAATTTACATTTGATGAATCTGGAACTTACGATTACTTTTGCATGGTTCATCCATGGATGACTGGTAAAGTTATTGTTACTGAAATTGAAGAAATGTCTACTGTTTCAGAATCTCTGGAAATAACTGAACCAGAAGCATCATCATCTACTGAACCAGAAGC
>JBMYWJ010000085.1:0-2614 GCA_049607285.1 Candidatus Nitrosopumilus sp. | reverse complement strand
GACTTTATTTTAGAATTGATTAGAAGTATAAAGACAAAAAATTAATCAATTATAGAATTTATATCCTGTCCTTTTTTAATCATAGATATTTCATGACGAGCAATTTTATTTCTTAACGCTCTCTTGAGAATATCGATTTCGCTTCTTAATAATGCAATTTCATCCTCAAGTTTTGCAACTCTTTCATAGATGGTTTCAGCTTCTGAACTCATGATTATGTATCAAGAAAAAATTGTCTTAAAAAGTTATGGTTGAGCAATTTTATTTCCTTAAGAAAAAAAATACACCAACATTAGGCAAAAACGTCAATTTTGGATGATTTGATGCCGATTTTGTGAAAAATCAATGATAATGAACAAGAGTTACCTACTTAAGGTTGATGAAGTCTTTTCCCACTAGTTGGGTTTTATATTTTGTTGATAGGAATAAGAAATAAAAAAAGACATTTGGAGTATAAAATGCAGCAATAATAATAGAAGCAAACAGTTCAAAAGATTAAAAGAGTAATGGCAGAGAAGATGTGAAACAGATCAGGCACACTTACTACATCTATCATGGACTCCTTCTGCAGGTTTTGTCAGACCACACATTCCACAGTATCTCATGAGGCCCATCTCAATTAGTTGTTTTGAACAATCATATGTCTCTCGTGAATTACGTTCACTCTTTGTTTTGCCACAAATTGGACATATTTCATCCCCCCCCATCTACAGGATTTGCGAAGGAGGGGTAGACATCATGATAGTATAATCAACATATTCTTCATCATTGTCTAATTTAGATGATTTTCTATTCCTTTGCTTTAGCTTTTTTTATAAATCACTTTTTAATTTAGACATTTACAGTCTATGATTCAAACTAAAAACACTACATCAAAATTATGTCTAATCTAATTGAAGAATAGTAACAATGATGCTAGGTATAGCAGGTTCTCCATCAGGTTCTATTGCCTCTATTCCTAGTCCTTCATCCTCTGTTTCTCCAGACATCATTATATTTAGAGCATCTCCACGATTTAATGGCATTACCACATTAAGTGGTATAACATCTTTTTCTTGTGAATCAGTTATCACTCGTCTAATGTTAGAATGAGGAACATCAACATTGTTTACTCTAACCCAAAAGTCAATCCAGCGACTTCTTGTACCCTTTGCTTTTCCAATTTGAGGTGCAGCTATAATCAAGTACATTCCAGACTGTTTGACGATGATGTCACTTTTTTCGAAATCGATTGTGTGAATTCCACCTGCAACATCTTCTTGCGTATCCAGTTCAATTTCAAGAGGTTTTAGAATATCAATTCTTTGAGTTCGTGTAGAGGCCAACTGACCAAATGCTTTTCGGTATTCTCTTTGATTTACAGAAACTTCAGACATCTCCACTGTTCTTATTTACAGTTGAATTTAAAATTTTTCTGTTATTTTTGGTCTTATCTTCATGTATGACAAAATCATCACCTACGATCTTTGTAAAGGAATGAGATTCTATAGTGTAGGTATTGAGTTTTTCAATTACGTATTTGATCTTCTTTTTACTTGTATAATATTTTGGAAAATGAATAATGTCAAATGACGATTCTTGTAGTTTAATTTCACTTAGATACATACATACTCCCTCAATTTGGTTTACAACCTCTGGTTCTAACACATCGTTTACGGCAAGAAGATTATTTCTAGTGGTATCGATTACACGTGCCAACCTATTTTCTTCATTTTGAATTTCGTTACGTAATACTTCTTGCTTCCATTCTTTTTCTTTTTGTTCAGTATCTAGATCAAAGAAAGAATTAAAATTTAAGACAGATTTGTTAACTTGACCTAAAATATGTAGCATATGTGTAAACAAATTTTTTAGATTAAACACAGAATAATCTTTTCGACGGTTTCTTTGTTCTTCTTGCATTTCAATAATTTTTTGTATAATCCTTGCGTTGTTTTCAAGTTTTATGTTATTACGATGTGCTAAAATATGCAAAAAAATTGCAAGTAATGCACCAATGATCACATCTCCAAGAATGAGATGCAACCAGCCTCCCAATTCACATCCTTCTTTGATCTCAAACATGCCACATCCAGGAGTTCCTCCTGCAGCGTAGGCAACACTAGTAAAACCAGTTTTAAGCAAAAATATAGAAACAAGCAGATATACTATTGTTTTCACTTTCAATTTTAAAATTTTGTCTAAAAAAGGCGCCAAGAATGAGAATTTCATAAAATTATGATATTGTTATGAAATAAAAATTTGTAATTTTTCTTTTTGTTTCTGGTTTGAGATAATGTGTGAAGTAATCACACATAAACATTTGAAGCATATAATGCAGTAATAATAGCAGAAGGAAATCAGTTTAAAAGATTATAAAATAATGAACAATTTGTTTAAAAGTAAATCACATAGTAAGTGGAACAGATATCATATTTGAAATATCATAACCAGAATAATAAGACCAATGCCTTTGTGGTACTAAATCCATTTCTGTTTTTACTGCCTTGATGGACACAACAGAAACTTAGACCACAAATATGATTGCAATAAGTGCAATTAGTCCTACATGGACAAGTATTGATACTAAAACAGGCAAAAATTCCATCTCATCTATATCTTCATCCAAGTTCAT
>JBMYWJ010000084.1:0-2628 GCA_049607285.1 Candidatus Nitrosopumilus sp. | reverse complement strand
TGAACAAATCCGTAATATTCTTTCGTTAAAAAAGATAGTAGTAATTGGAATGTCTAAAAATTCCTCAAAGGCAGCTCATTACGTACCAAAATATCTTATAGATAGTGGATATGATATTACTCCTGTTAATCCTACTACTGATGAAATTTTAGGAAAAAAAAGCTACAACAAAATTTCTGAAATAAACGAAGAAATTGAAATTGTGGATGTGTTTAGGCCCTCAGACCAAGTTTTACCATTTATACAAGAAGCAATTAAGAAAAAACCCAAAGTAATTTGGTTACAAGAGGGAATTCATAACGTAGAAGCTGAAGAACTTGCACGAAAAGAGGGAATTGATGTTGTTTTTAATAGATGTATGTTGGCTGAACATCAGAGATTATGCTGATATGACAACCTTTGAAAATTTTTACCATGACCTACTCGAATTATCAAAAAAATATGAAAACCAAAATGTTCCTATAAAAATTGAGCAGGATCTAAAAAATGATCTTATCAAAATATTTGGTCAAAAAATTACTCCTGTGACAAGAGCAAAAAACGGACTCAATGATGTCACAGAGTTAGCATATACGACTGCAGAACATCACCCATTTTGGAACATTCTTTATCATTCCTCAGAAATTACATGTAGCATTTTAGAGAAATGGGATGATTCATTGTCTGATGAAGATTTATCTGATATTGATTGGGCTCTCAAAAAACTTGATCAATCCCTTGACAAAATCAAATCTTCTGATTCCTAGGCAGAGATAAATATTCTAAGCAAGCAATTGTTTCATGCAAATTAAAATTGGTTTAATTGGAAAAACCAATACTGGTAAAACCACTTTTTTCAATTCTGCTACTTTATCTTCTGAAGAAATTTCCTCGTACCCATTTACGACTAAATCCCCTGTATCTGGAACTGCACATGCTATTACTCTATGTGTTCATCCTGAATTTAAAATACAAGATAACCCAAATAATTCAAAATGTGTTGACGGATGGCGATATATCCCAATTGAATTAATTGATTTACCTGGATTAATCAAAGATGCATGGAAAGGCAAAGGGCTTGGGAATCAATTTTTATCTATTGCGGCGCAATCTGATGTTTTACTTCATGTAGTTGATGCCTCGGCCGGAATTGATTCAACTGGACAAATAACTGAAACCGGAAAAGGAGATCCAATTTCTGATTTTGCAGATATCGAAGAAGAGCTAACAATGTGGTACCATAAGATCCTAGAAGGTAATAGGGAGAAAGTGTCAAAGTTTATTCGAAATGGTACTGATATTTTAATTGCCATCACTGATATTTATCGAGGTATTGGAGTAAACAAATCTCATGTTAAGGAAACCTTTTTGGTAACCGGTCTAGAGACAAAAAATTTTGATGATTTTGACATGACAGATAGCAAAAAATTTGCATATTGTCTTAGAAAAATTTCAAAACCTACCCTAATAGTTGCAAATAAAATCGACGTGGAAGGGGCGGATAAAAATTTTATCCGGTTACGAGAGCGTTATAATGATTCGATAGTAATTCCTGTTAGTGGGGATAGTGAATTTAGTCTTAGAAGAGCAGAACAGAAAGGTTTGATAAAATATTCTCCTGGTTCTGAACAATTTGAAATTATAAAACATGAAGAATTAAATGAAAAACAAATCAATGCACTTGATTTTATCAAAAGAGGCATTATGGGTGAGTATATGAGAACTGGAGTCCAATTTGCAATCAATGTTGCAGTGTTTAAACTACTTAAAATGAATTCTATTTATCCTGTTGCTGATGAAGAACACCTTGCTGATAAAAATGGGAAAATATTACCTGATCTTATTTTGCTAAAAGATGGAGCTACAATCAATGATCTTGCAAAAGAAATTCATTCTGATTTAACAAAGGGACTATTGTATGGCAAAGATCTTAGATATAATTTGAGATTGCCTGTGGATTATCAACTACGTGATAGGGATGTTGTTTCATTAGTTAGTGCTGGAAAAGACAACTAACTAATTCTTTTTCTATTCTCTAATTCGACAAATCCTTCTTTAGACACTCTAACATCTTGAAATTTATCTGAATGAATTATCTTTGCTAAAATTTCTATACCTTCTATTGTTCGTATACTTGGTTTACTGAAAAATGAATTTGCGTCAACCGCAAATACTTTGTTGTTTTTTACTGCCTTTAGAGTTTTCCATTTTTTATTTTCTCTCAACACTTTATTGTATTCTGATGTTATACGTTTTGTATCAAAACCACATGACATTATGATGATTATATCTGGTTCTGCCCTGGAAATTTCTTGAAAATTTATGCGTCTAGAATGCTCACTTGGTTTACTTACAAGATTTATTCCTCCAGCTGATTCTATCATTTCAGGAATCCAATGTCCTGCACTAAAAAATGGTTCTATCCATTCTATTGCAAGTACTTTGGGTTTTTTCTTATGGTTAATTTTCTTAATACTCTGAATCCTTCTCTCAAGTTCATTTGTTATTTCTTTTGCTCTGAATTCTTTACCTAAAATTTTTCCTAGTATTGTCACCGAGTCCAAGATGTCTTGTATGTTATGTGGATCCATTGAATGAACAATTGGTTTTTTTTCAAGAATTTTTAATGCTTTGTTGATCTGATTGGTA
>JBMYWJ010000083.1:0-2742 GCA_049607285.1 Candidatus Nitrosopumilus sp. | reverse complement strand
ATCCATCAAGTGCCAGAAGAATATTATTTACAGTTAATTCTGATTATTACCATCATAATAAGGACAATGAATATTTACAAACCAGAAGAGTATCTGACGATTTTGGAGGAAAAAATTTATTTTTTTCTTCTAACTTTATGTCTAAAGCACCTTTGGATGTGCCTGAGCCTACAGTTGCATGATTCTTGTATATCGTACAGGAATGAAATTCTCTCATATCTAAAATTATTCCATAGTTTAATGCGCTTCCTACGAGACCTGTTCCTGAACCTCGTACGGTAACTGAAACTTTCATTTTTTTTGCAATTTTTACAGTGTTGATTACATCTGTTTCATTTTTTGGAATTATGACTATCTTTGGAGTTATTTGATATGAACTTGCATCAACTGAGTAAAAATCTCTGTATTCTTTTTGAGTAATTACTCTACCTTGAATTGATGATTGTAGTAGTGTAACTATTGATTGTTTCATATGTTGTTTCTAGATCTTAATCCGATAATAATCCCATCTCTCAGGATCAAACAACATTACAAACTCTGCTTGTTCTTTATCAATTCTAGCTTGAATTACATCACGTAGGGCAAAACTTGTGAGATACTTGTATTTCATTGAATGTGCCTGCATGATAAACATGTGTCTCATTTCACTTCCACCTTTTAATCCCCAATAACCCATTTTTAGAGCCAATGGTTCAAGAAATATTGTATTTCCTAACCCGTAATTTTCATCTCTGATTTCTTCTCGAAGTTTATATTTTTCAAGTGGTCCTCCTTTAGAAAATCCTACAACCTCACCCTTTTTATCATTTAATCGTAATGTGTTGATAATTATTTGTGGGTCTTTAATTGATTGTTCAAAATTATTTTTTTCAAATTGTAATGGTCTTGGCAACTCTAGAAAAATATCGTACAAAGATTTGATAAAATTATGGTCCTCTCTTGTTGACATGCATTCTATTGTTGGAACTAATTTTAGATTCTCATATGAGAAGTTTGCTTGTATTGCAATCTCTTGTTGTCTAATTTTCATAAATGATAATACTGTGTCAAAGAAATTCTTTCTCATTTCTTTTGGGAGACTTCTCAGAATTGCTTTAGCCATATCTGTTTCTTTGTTTAATAATTCCTCAAAATATGCTACTGCACTTCTTACAATTAATGATGGTCTCCATGCAAGTGCATGTGCATTCATTTTAGCCATTTCCATTGCTTTGGCAAAATCTCCTGTGGCATAGCCACTTATTCTATCCACTACCGAAAGATACCATCCAATCTCCATGATGTGTTGTTGAAGAGACTGATTATTTCTTGTCAAGTCTGAATTTTGAAATGATTGTTTTATCTGTTTTTCTGCATTTTCTCTAAGTTCTCCACTCCATGGATATGTTGTTCGTAAAATTAGTACTTTGATAATTTCTAAATCTAGTTTTGCCATGTTGAGTAACTGGCACAGTTTTTTGTCCATTGAAATGAATTTTAATACGCTTTCTTCATGAGGCTTATCTACATTTTTCTGAGGATCAAAATCATGAAACAGAGCAGAGACATACAGATATTTTAAATCCTCTTGTGTGAAATTAATTTTCTTTTGTTCGACAGCTAACAGTGATATGTATATTACTTCTAATTCATGATTAATATTGTGATATCCGTAATAATCTGTCCCGAGACCTTGACTTTCAAACAAGTCAACTGTGTAATCTAACATCTCAACATAGTAATCCTCTTCTAACCCATTTTGTACCATTAAATTAAGAATCTCATTTCGAATTGGATGAGTATTTGCATATTGTTGCAATACTCATCGAATATAATTCATATTTTTAAACATGACTTTTGCATTTCGAACTAAAACAATTCAAATAAACCCAATAATGGTATTTTTCACGAAACACTCAATAGAATTGGGATTTTTTTCTTTTTAAATGTCTGTAAATTTTGATTTATTAAAAGAATTAATGCAATGTGTACAAGAAAATACCTGTCAATACACACTTTGTCTAAATAATATGGAATATCCTCTATTTGATGTCTCCATCATGCATGCTCCTACACCAGTTAATGAACCAACCACTCGTGGAGGCGTCTATTTCTCAGAAAAATCTGCCTACAAAATGAAAGGTGTGATAAATGATACTTCTATTGTTCCTTTACTTACCAAAAAAATGCTTGGTCCAAATACTGAATTTGGAGAATTGATGATAACAACTCAAATTAAATCAAATGGCATTTCCAAATTTGTTGAAATCTTTACAAATCTTACAAACAGCATTCAAACTCCAAATTCTATTGAACTTAGTATGATCATAATCAAACTAAAATTCAGTTAATCTGTTTTTAGATATTTATCATATTTTTCTTTTTGTTCTTTGTCTGAAAGTATTTCATATGCTTTGTTGATCTGTGACATTTCTTCTTCAGAATCTTTTTTTGTTTTATCCGGATGCGTCTTCTTTGCAAGTTCTCTGAACTTGTTTTTAATTTCTTCTGGTGTTGCATCTTTTGAAACTTCTAAAATTTTGTAGTAATTTGGAAGATCATTATTCATTGCGGCATCCCGAAATTCTTTTTCTTCTTGACTATTTTTTCGATTTCCTAAATCTTCATAATCATCTCCCCAATCAGAATGATATTTTTCATAGGTTTTGTCTTTTTTTGATTCAAACTCATCCTTATCGTATGATGTTTTTCTTCTTAAAATGATATCTCTCGCTAAAAACAAGAAAATTGCAATGATTGCTA
>JBMYWJ010000082.1:1993-2792 GCA_049607285.1 Candidatus Nitrosopumilus sp. | reverse complement strand
GCCAATAAGTGAAATAGATGTCCGTCGATATGGCAGTAAAAGTACTAGATGAGAGTATCAATCAAGTAGTATTGATAAAGCTCAAAGGGAACAAAACAATTAGAGGTAATCTCTTAGGTTTTGACCAACACATGAACCTGCTACTTGATTCTTCAGAGGAAATTCCTGCTGAAGGCAATTCAAAAGGCCTTGGAACCATTGTAGTTAGAGGAGACAATGTTGTCATGATATCTCCTCCACCAGCGCAGAATTAGGTGATTTGATCAATGGTAAAAGGCACAACTTCAATGGGTGGTTTTACAAAAAAGAAAGTCCACATCAGATGTAGAAGATGTGGTAAAAATTCTCTTCATAAGCGTCATCACCAATGTGCAAGTTGTGGATTTCCAGAAGCCAAACGCAGAAAATATTCCTGGATTAAATGGTACACATAGATGCAAGAAATTGCAATTATTCTTAGTTCATTAGCAGGTGTAGCTACAGCCGCGGCCGTACGAAAAATGCCAAGAAATAAAAATCAGTTGTTGAGTCTTGGCGCCAGTTCACATATTAAAAGTCAGATTAATTCACTGAAGATTGAAAAAGATATACTTACAAAAACAATCTCAAGATTATATCAAACTGATTCTGAATTTTCTAAAATTCAAAAAGATAAACTGTTGTTAAAATATCAACATCAGTTAGGAATTATTTTAGCTAAACTAGAAAAACTGGAACAAGCAAGTAAACATCCAGACTTGGGACCAATAGGAGATGGTCTGATTACATTGATGGATCAAAAACTAACAAAACTAGATGA
>JBMYWJ010000082.1:0-1944 GCA_049607285.1 Candidatus Nitrosopumilus sp. | reverse complement strand
ACAGAGATCAAAGATTCAGATATAGAAAAACAAGAAACAAAACAAGATATCTCAGATTCATTCAAAAATAAATTCAACTTTGGAAAACCAAAAGAATCAAAGATAGATTCAATAGAGATTCCATCAAAAAAATTAAAACAATCATTTGAATTAACTACTTTAACGAATATCTCAAAAATAGAACCGAAAGTCCCATTATTTGAAAATGAAAAAGTAAAGTCAAATGTTGTAAACCCAATGCCAAAACCAAGAATAACTCAATCTAAAATTATTAAACCAAAAGAAGAAATTGTGCAAGAAATTATACAGCCAAAACTAAAAATTGAAGATAAAATTGAAGTCATACAATCGATAGTCTCAAAATCAAACACAACCTTAGAACATAAACCAGATCTCAACAAAGAAGTAGCAAAAATTACAGAATACAAAGCACTTCCTGAACCAAAAGAACAAAAACCAAAACCAACCACATCATTAGATGAAGAGTTTGATGATGATGTGGATGACTTGGATAAAATCAAAGGAGACATCATGAAGGTTCTATCAAAGCTTGATCAAGCAGAGGTAGAGTAGTTGATATTCGATGATGCTATAATGGCATTATCAAATGATGCATTAAAATTTGTTAAAGATAATCAAATTATTGGATTGGGTAGTGGCAGAGCAGCTACAGTACTTGTAAAGTCACTTGCAAAATTAATTAAACTAAAAAACTACAACATCAAAGGAGTCCCGACTTCACTACAGATTAAATTAATTGCAGAAAAAGTAGGAATACCACTAATTGAGGCTGATCAAGTAAAGAGAATTGACGTTGTATTTGATGGTGCAGACCAAATTGATTCACAAAAGTTTGTTGTTAAAGGCGGAGGTGGTGCATTGCTTCGAGAAAATATTTTGTTTAATCTTGCAAAAAAGATTGTAGTTATGGCAGATAAAACAAAGTTTGTAAAAAATTTCACTAGGACTGTTCCAGTAGAAATCCATCCACTTGGAAGAAATTCAGTAACCAATTCAATCAAAAAATTGAACGGTCAGGTACAGCTTAGAAGTTTAGAGAAAGGGTATCCCTTTTTTACAGAAAATGGCAATATTATTTTAGACTGTGATTTTGGAACTATAAAAAACCCGAAAAGCCTAACTCAAAAAATTAAACTAATTCCAGGAGTTCTAGAATCGGGAATATTTCTCAGAAGACCAGACGTAATTTACAGAGCCAAAACAGATGGAAAATTTGATATTCTTTAAAATATTTTCTAGAGAATTATTCTTTACCAAACTTTCCTAGTAAAGGAACAAAAACATAGTTTGGTTGATTTTTTATCTCAATAATTCCATCCAAAGTTTTTTTAAACAAAACAAGAGATTGTAAAGAATTCCCCACAGGTGCAACTAAGAGTCCTCCTTCTTTTAGTTGATCAAATAATGGTAAGGGGACATCACTACATGCAGCAGTAATTATTATCCGATCGTAAGGTGCAGCTTGTGGAAATCCTTCTCCACCATCACCTAGAATCAGGTGCACGTTATCTATTGCAAATTTGTTCAAGTTTTTTTGTGCAAATTTGAATAAGTCAGGATGGAATTCTATTGAATGAATAGTTCCATTTCCCACCAAGAGTGATAATATTGCAGTTTGCCAACCAGAACCAGTACCAATCTCAAGAATGTTTTGTCCTATACTTACATCTAACCACTCAGTCATTCTGGATACAACTCCTGGTTGAGAAATTGTTTGCTTATTCATAATTGATAATGGTTTGTTAAGATATGCCTGTTTGAGTTCAGATATTGGAACAAATTCATGTCGTGGAATATTTCGCATCGCATATTCTACGCTAAAATTATTAAGAAATCCAGAATTCTTTAAAACATTAATTAAATCATTTAATGCTAAAAAATACTTTTGTTTGACTTTAATTCTCTTCAATGTAAATATATAGT
>JBMYWJ010000081.1:0-2843 GCA_049607285.1 Candidatus Nitrosopumilus sp. | reverse complement strand
TTCTTTCTAACGTATTTTTTTTATTGATTTTTTTTTTTGATAAAACTTCTGCTTCGTATTTATTTGGTGTGATTATTGTGGCAAGAGGGATCAATAGTTTTTGAAAATCTGCCATGGCTGATTTTTCTATCAAGACTCCTCCTGTAGTTGATTTGATAACTGGATCAATTACTATCGGAATTTTTAAATTTTTAAATTTTCTATGTAATATTTTTATTGTTTGAGAATTGTAAACCATTCCTATTTTTATCCCATCAATTTTAAAATCTGCCATGACTGACTCTAGTTGGTCTTTTAGAATTTTTGGTGATACTGGTTCAATCATTCCAAAATTTGATGTATTTTGACTAGTTATTGCAGTAATTATCGTTAAACAATGTGTACTAAACAACCCAAAAGTTTTCACATCGCTTTGAATCCCTGCCCCTCCTGAAGGATCAGAACCTCCAATTGAAAGTAAATTCATACTTTTTCTTTTTTTTGTAAAATCTAATTTCCTTTAAATGTTAATTATTCCCATAATTATGATTGTGATTTCAATCATGTATATTTTATAGTGCAATTAAATTATTTTTTGTGTTGTCCAAAATCCCTATGGTTGATGATTTTTCAGTAAAGGAATTGAAATGCACTACATGTATTTTACCTATGCAATATCAAACAAAAAAAGAAGGAAAATTCCTATGGCAATGTTTCAAATGTGGAAAACAATATCTTATTTCTGGAAATGTTGATGATATTGTTGAAGAAAAATGGAGTCCTCCAAGATGACATCTTTCTCTGAGATCGAGTTTCTCAAATCTGAAAATAAAAAATTACGTGATTACATCTCATTAATTTTAGCTGAAATAGAGTTAACACAACGAACCCATGAAATAAAGCAAAATTTTCCAAATCCTGCTGATTCTATGCATATTGTTGTACCTATTTTAGATAGAATCTCAAAAATTAAATTAGAAAAAATACCTCTAGAGAAAGCCTTGAATCTAAATTAATTTTAATTGTTAAGATGATGCCTGTGTAATGCAATCAAAAGAACAATACTCATCTTTCATACTGTAAAATTCTCTTCCACATGTCTGCATTCTTTGTTTATTCTCATAACTTATTGTATGTTGAATTTTTGATATAAACTCAATTAGTTTTATTAATATATCATTCAAATTATTCAGCGATCATCTTTTTGTTATTTTCACTACTGTTTAAATCAGGTAAAAGCCTAGATTAATCATGGCTACTCAGATGACTGCTGCCCGACGTGGTGTTGCAACTGATGAAATGAAACGTGTTGCAAAAGATGAAGATGTTTCACTTGATTGGTTAATTCCAAAAATTGCACAGGGTTCTATTATTATTCCAAGTAATAATGCACGACCTCAAAAAATTCACAATGTTGGAATTGGCAAAGGTCTTAAAACTAAAGTTAATGTCAATATAGGAACTTCAACTCTTAATGTAAACTTGGAAGAAGAAATTGAAAAAGCAAAAGTTGCTGTAAAATATCATGCTGATACTATGATGGATCTCAGTGATGGTGGAGATGTTAAACAAATTCGGAGAAATCTTTTGGATGTTGCTCCTATCACCTTTGGAACTGTTCCAATCTATGAAGCTTACAATTATGGTGTTGAAGTTCACAAAAATCCTTTGAATTTAACTGAGGATGATTATCTTAATGCATTTGAGAATAACGCAAAAGATGGGGTTGACTATACTACAATTCATTGTGGAATTACAAAGGAAATTGCAAAGAGAATTTTAAAAGTTCAAAGATATGGTGGTGTCGTAAGCAAAGGTGGAACAATCACTGCAGCATGGATGTTAAAACATGATAAAGAAAATCCCTATTTGACTCATTATGACTATTTAATTGAAATTGCCAAAAAATATGACGTTACATTTAGCCTTGGAGATGCACTTAGACCCGGTTCAATTTTGGATTCTCATGATGAATTACAAGTTCAAGAAATGATAAATATATCACAATTAACAAAGCGTGCACACGAGAAAGATATCCAAGTGATGGTAGAAGGTCCAGGACATGTTCCACTCAATGAAGTTGCAGCGAATGTTAGACTTGCCAAGTCTTTAATAGGTGATGTTCCATATTATGTCCTTGGTCCTTTGGTAACTGATGTTGCATCTGGACATGATCATATTGCAAGCGCAATAGGAGCTGCAATTTCAGCAAGTGAAGGAGTTGATCTTTTATGTTATCTTACTCCTTCTGAACATCTAGCTTTACCAAATGTCGAAGAAGTAAAAGCAGGATTAATTGCATACAGAATTGCAGCACATGCAGGAGATCTAGTTAAAATTCGTGAAAAGGCAATTAAATGGGATTTGGAGATGACTGAAGCTCGTCGAACTCTTGATTGGGAAAAACAACTAGCATTATCTATCGATCCTGAGAACGCAGCTAAAATTCATGGCAGAACTGGTCAACATCCTGGAAATAATGTTCCTTGTACAATGTGTGGAGGTGCATGCGTATACATGATGTTGCCTCAACAAAAAAACTATGAAAAAGAAAGTAAGAATTTACAACAAATTGAATAATACTTTTTGAAGACTAGGAACAGTTTCATAGTCTTTTAGTTCCTCTACGTTGATCCACTTAAATTCTGAATTTTCCCAATTTAGTATAATTGTTGGATTTTTTGCTGTAAACAAAAATGGAAATATCTCCCATTCGTGATTTTGATATTGTGGAGAATTAACTCTAATTTCTTTTCCTGCTTTAACAAGTGTAACCTTATCTTCTGACATTCCAATTTCCTCAAAAATTTCAATTTTTGCTCTTTCTAAAGGTGTTTCATTTTTTTCGATAATTCCACTAATTC
>JBMYWJ010000080.1:0-2977 GCA_049607285.1 Candidatus Nitrosopumilus sp. | reverse complement strand
ACCTTTAATGATGTTTTACTTGGAAAATTAGTTTCACCAAGCTTGATCTATTTTGTTTACTTTGAGTTGATTGAGGATGTATTGATGTTTACTTTTATTCCATCAATTCTTATGGGTATCTTTGCAGCATTATTGTCTGTAAATATATCCAAAAAGATACTAATGTAAATTTATGATGAAATGAATTACGGAGCAAATATTATTCGGTTAAAAAAGGTAATTACATGAAAAAGAAAACATTTGCGGTAGATATTGATGGAACTATCACTGAAAACGGTGGTGGCAGAATCCATTTGGATGCTTTAGATGCTTTAAGACGATTAACATGCATGGGGCATAATGTGATTTTTGTAACTGGTCGTTCATCTGTAGAAGGATTTCTGTTATCTGTATTTGGCGGAACCACCAAAATTGCAGTTGGTGAAAACGGTGGATGTCTTACCTTTGATTCTAATGATCATGTTTTACTAGGAAATCTTGAAGAGTGCAAAAATGCCTTTCAAATAATTGCAAAAAATATAGACAATGTTAAAGAAAAATCCGTATTCCCAAGACTAACTGAGGTTGTTTTGGAAAGGACGTTTGATTTAGATCTTGCTAGAACCATTTTATCTGAGAATAATATTGATGTGAAATTATCTGACAGTCAATATGCTTATCATGTTAATTCTTCTGGTATCGACAAGGGAGCAGGTTTTATGAAAATTATGAAAAAATTATCTATTTTACCTGAAGATGTCATATCTATTGGAGATAGTGCAACTGACGTTCCTTTATTTAAAGTTGGAAAAACCAGTATAGCTTTGGGAAATGCCTCTGATACTGTAAAATCTGAAGCTACTATGACCGTTACTGCTAAAGCAGGTGATGGTGTTCTAGAGGCATTAGATAAATTAGCGCCTACACTATTTGAGAAATGATATGACTTTCAAATCAATAGTTGATGAGATTGAAAACAATCTTAACAAAATTCTGAATGATCTCTCCATCTCTGATGTATCTTTTTCTGTTGATCCTACTAAATCTGGATATGCTGCTGATGTTAGCTCAAACATTGCATTTTTGCTTGCAAAACATATCAAGAAAAGTCCAAAAGATATTGCTAGCATGATTTCTGAAAAATATTTAACTTGTACTTCCACACTTGTATTAAAATCAGAAGCACATCCCTCTGGATACTTGAATTTTTATGCAAATTGGGAAAAATTAAGTCAATTAATAATTTCTGAATCTTACCTTGATAAATTTGGTGATGTCGATATTGGTAATAATTCTGCGATTGTAGTTGAACACACAAGTGTAAATCCGAACAAAGCTCTACACATTGGACATATTAGAAATATTATAGTCGGTGATACAATTGCAAGAATTTTAAAAAAAGTAAATTATAAAGTAAATATTTTAAACTATGTTGATGATTCTGGTCTTCAAGTAGCTGACATAATAGTTGGTTTCAACCATTTCGGATTTGATCAAGAACCCCCAACTGGAAAAAAATTTGATCATTATTGTGGTGATGACATTTATGTTAAAACCACTGAAAAATATGATGAAGATCCTAATCTCGAAATAATTAGAAAAAATACTCTAAAAGAACTTGAAGATGAAAATTCTGATACTGCAAGGTTTGCAGACAAGATCACTCGTAGAGTATTAGAAAATCAATTAAAAACCTGTTGGAATCTATCTGTTTCTTATGATTGTCTTAATTTTGAATCACAAATAATCCGTTCTGGATTGTGGAAGACTATTTTTGCAAAACTAAAAGATCTAAATTTGATAGAATTTGAAAATGAAGGTAAGAATTCAGGATGTTGGGTTATTCGGGGAGAAAATAAAGAAGAAGACAAGGTAATTGTTAGAAGTAATGGAACTGCTACGTACATTGCCAAGGACATTCCTTATGCAGCATGGAAGCTAGGATTGCTTAAAGATCCATTTAATTATAAAAAATATGAAAAGAATCAACCTTTTTCTAGAACTTTATGGCAAACCACTTTAAACAAAAATGATCTAATTTCTCAAAATTTTACAGGGGATAAAGTCATCACTGTTATTGATTCTCGCCAGACAAGACTGCAAAAAATTATTACAACATTGATGGGAAAGTTCAAATCAATTCCAGATGCATATGTTCATCTTGGTTATGAATCTGTAACTCTTAGCTCTGCAACTGCAAAAACTCTTGGATTAGATACTGATGGAAAACAGGCACAAATGTCTGGGCGAAAAGGATTGTATGTTAGTGCGGATTATGTATATGAGGTACTAAAAAAGAAAACAAAAGATGAAACCCAAAAGAGACATCCTGAAATGAACATTACTGAAATTGAAAAAATTGCACATTCTGTTTCCGTAGGAACTATACGATATGAAATGATAAAACAAGATCTTGACAAAATAATTTCATTTGATTTAACAAAATCTCTCAGTTTGGAAGGTGATACTGCTCTTTACATTCAATATACTCATGCAAGGGCATCTAGAATTATAGAAAAATCAATACACATTCCATCTATTGATGTTGATTTCTCTTTACTATCTGAGAAATCCGAACTAGAGTTGATTAAAACAATTGGTCTTTTTGATTTACATGTTAAAGATGCTGCAAATAATCTTTCTCCAAAAGTCATTGCAAGATACTGCCATGATCTAGCTGTCACATTCAATTCCTTTTACGAACATGTTAAGGTTTTAGATATTGATGATGAAAGACTTGAAGAGTCTCGTATCTGTTTAGTTAACTCTTTTAAAGTTACTATTGAAAAAGCACTTGTTCTACTTGGAATTACAGCTCCTGATAAAATGTAATGCATTTGAAATGCTGTTTAGGTTTTTGACTACTTTTGTTTGTTAGTGTGCAAATTATGGTGTATTCTACAAGTTAGTTTTAACCGATAATGTAGTGCTTAACTTTCATCAATAGGCTTAAGTTCACAATATGTGTTGATAGACATCATGAGCAAATCCCTGGGAG
>JBMYWJ010000079.1:0-3034 GCA_049607285.1 Candidatus Nitrosopumilus sp. | reverse complement strand
ATTTTTTTTCCATTATATGATTTGTAAACAATATGTTCGTTTGAATCTAAAATCTGTGTATTAATTACAACTCCGTCATATCTACCAGGATATGATACCGAAACTGTACCTTTAATCTCCAAATTTGGTCTGATCTCTTTTGAATTTATCTTAAAATCTATATCTGCCACATTTTGCTATTTTCAAATCCAATTAAATAATTTTGTTAAACGGGCCCAAAGGGCTTCGATCCCTTGACCATTGGATTAGAAGTCCAACACTCTATCCATGCTGAGCTATGGGCCCAAAAACCTAGTCAATAATTACCATTTTAAGGGTTTACAGCCACTTTTTGTGATGGATTTCTCTTTCCATTTTGAAGAGAAACTGTTGTCCATATCCAGCATATGGACCAAAATGATTTACAATTTTTTCATGAAGATTGTTGTATTGTTTTTCTGTAATGGTTTTTGTTTCAATTTGAAATTCATCATCGTAATATTTTTTTAAAATTCTAATCATCCATCTATCTAATGGAAATGCCTCTAATTTGTTTAGAGAAAATAACATTGTACAGTCTGCAACTTTATTTCCAACACCTGGAATAGAACAAATCATTTTTTTAACTTCAGAATAACTCCTTTTTTCTAATACTTTCAAATCGATTTCTTCTCTGAAAATTCTTGTTGCAGCTTCTTTAACAAATTTTGATCTATAACCTAAGCCACATTTCATTATTTCATTTATTGATGAATTGGCAATTTTTTCTGGTTTGGGGAATAAAAAAAATTCTTGTTTGTTAAAATCTACTTTACTTCCAAACTTTTTACATAAATTTTCTAAATTTATTTTAATTTTTGGTATATTGGAATTTGAAGATACAATAAAAGAAATCAGACATTGAAATGGATCTTGTCGAATTAATCTTAATCCGAGATATTTCTTTATTGCTTTTTTTACTATGATATCTTTTGAAATTGAATTTATTATCTCTTCTATATTGTCTTTTTTTCTAAAAAAATCTGTTTTAATATTCTGATATGATCTGATCTGACCAAAATTATCAATTGTTAAAATATCTTGACCGTTAATTCCTTGCCAAAATTCTCCATTTTTTTTCCAAAGAAATACTTGACCACTGTTTATTGAATTTTCTACGTTAATGGTCTTAACATTTTGCATTTCAAACAGTTATTGTCTCATTAACTGCTGGTGCATAAGCTTCAAATCCAAATTTTTCATGAATTTCTTGTGCAAATTTATCACATGATTCTGAATCTCCGTGAACTGTCATTACTTTAGGATTACCTTTGATCTTTTTTATCATTTCAAACAATTCATTTCTATCTGCATGTCCTGAAAATTCAAATTGTTTTACTTGGGCTGTAATATTCATGTCTTTTCCTCTTGTTGATACCTTTCCTGTTTCAAGTAATTTTCTTCCTGGTGTACCTTCTCCCTGATATGATACCAAAGCAATTCCATTTTTGTCATTAAAAGCTAATTGCTGTAAATAAAATACTGCATTTCCTCCTACTAACATTCCTGCAGGTGATATTACTACACATGGTTCTTCCATAGCACGTTTTCTTTCATTATGTTCTCTTATTGCTACTGCATCATTTATTGCATCTGCAAACACCTTAGGGTCTCGTAAATATTCAGGATGTCTAAACATAATCTCATTTACTTTAAGTGCCATTCCATCCATGATAATTTTATGTTTAAAATTTGCATTTTTTAATATACATGCCATCTCTTGTGATCGTTCTACTGAGAATGAAGGTATGAATAAAATTCCTTTTCTGTCCATCACCTCATTTGCAAACTCTATTAACTCCCTTTCTGATTCTTTTCTGGGTTTTTGTTCAGTTTGGGAATATGTGCTTTCAGTAATTAGAAAATCAATCTCGCCAACATCAAAGTCTGCCTCACGTAACATTCTTGAACCATTTGTTTTGATATCTCCAGTATAGAAAAGACGTTTTCCTTCTGATTCTACTAAAACAGTACTTCCTCCTATTACATGCCCAGATTCTCGTAATTCAAAAGTTGCATTACCTTTGTTAATTTTTTGTTTAAATCCAATTTCTTTAGCATTTTTCATCATGTTATTCAATTCCGGAAGATCAAACGGATGTGAATTTTTTTCAATTTTTAACATATCTTCTATCAATAATTTTGATAGATCAAATGTGGGTGGTGTTGCATAAACATCAGTATTGCCACTGACAAAAAGGGATGGAACATTTCCAGAATGATCTAAATGTGCGTGAGTAATTATAATTGCATCAATATCTTTGGGTTTTACATGAAGTGGATATCCAGGAGGCGTTCCTCTTCTTCCAAATAGTACTCCGTAATCAAGTAAAAGATTTGTTCCTCCACAATTCACTAGAAAACCAGATCGTCCAACTTCATTTGCAGCTCCTAAAACTTTAACATCCAAGGATTAAGATGGATTTTCATCAACGTTAAAACCTTGTTAGATTAAACCGATCATTATGCCTGTCATAGAATCTACAAAAGCTTTAATTAGTGTAAGCTAAGATTCGATCCACATGGGAAGAAGCTTCCAAGAATGGTTAAGTCAACAAGATCAAGCCGTCGTCGCTAAAACACGTGCTGGTGACGAAGCAAACAAACCACTGCTTAACCAATTAAACTGGATTTGGGTTAACAATCTGATGAATCAGAAAGCTGATCTAAATCCTTCTTCTGCAGAATTACTTGACTGGGTAACCTCTGGTCAAATAGACGCAATGAGAAAATAAACGTGGAATACACGTTATCTTTTTGTTTTTTAAAATTTCTAATCTGGATTTTGCGCATATATCTTTGCGATCAATTTCATAACAGGGTTATGAAATTGAATCATGGTTTAAATAGTTATCAACAGATAACATCTTTGTAATGCCAATAGCAATACTTCCAGACATTGATGAACAAAGATGTATCGGATGTGCACTATGTGTAGAAATCTGTACAACTCTTGGTCCTGATGTCCTTAGAGTAAAACCAGTTGAAGGCTGGAAGAGAGGTAAAGCATTTGTCT
>JBMYWJ010000078.1:1091-3064 GCA_049607285.1 Candidatus Nitrosopumilus sp. | reverse complement strand
AGAAAAACAATTATTGGGAATTCATGAGATTTTAGAGTCATTAAAAGCAGATGAAATTTCAGTAGAGAATGCAAAAAAACTTCTCTCAATATACTCAATTGAAGAAATAGAAGGTTTTGCAAAAATAGATATCAATAGAGAAGTCAGAAAAGGAATTCCAGAAATAATTTTAGCTGAAACAAAAGAATTAGAAGAAACCAAAAAAATCATTAAAAAAACTCTAGAAAAGACAAACTCAGTACTGATATCACGAATAAAGAGAACAGATTATCCAAAAATTTTGACATTTGCAAATAGATTAAAAGTTAAAATAAAAACAGGTAAAAATTCATCATCATTATTATTATTTAAAAAACCAATAAAATTTCATGGAGGAAAGGTAGGTATTCTTACTGCAGGAACATCAGATATTGGAATAGCAGAAGAATCCAGATTAATGTGTGAGGCAATGAATTGCAAATGTATTACAAGTTATGATGTAGGAGTTGCAGGAATTCAAAGAATATTTCCAGTTTTAAAACAAATGATACAGGAAGATGTTGACTGTATTATAGTAGCAGCAGGAATGGAAGGAGCACTAGCTACACTTGTTTCTTCTATGGTAGATACCCCAGTTATTGGGATTCCAACTTCAATAGGATATGGATATGGTGAAAAAGGGATTGCAGCGCTTGCTTCAATGCTTCAAAGTTGTTCATTAGGATTATCTGTTGTAAATATCGACAATGGAATCGCGGCAGGTGGGATTGCGGCAAACATTGCAAACAGAGCTATGCGAAAAAATAAAAAATAACTTTAACTAATATCACAAACAAAAAAGCAAATCATACTCGTAAATCATATATACCATACTTTAACGAAGTTTTGTAGTTGGCTGGCAAACGTGTTGTATTAACTGCTGATCGTAGTTTAATGACTAATTATAGAGGGAATTTTTTGTATGGTTTTATTGCATGTGGACCCTATGAAGTTCTACCCGAATGGGTGTTTGACAAAGTTTTTTGTCCTTCAGTTGAAACAGACCCGATTACTGGAGAAGTTAAAGTTGCTCAAGTAGGATTAAGACGAGTAGAAAGCTCATTACTTCAAGGAGGATACAGAAGAGAAGATGTCTTCCTTGCTCATCCTGAAATGTTACATAAATCCATTGGACCAGATACCAAAGTAGTAGGAATTAATGTAATGGATCCACTTGGCATGGCTCCAGTTACAACAACAATGTCTCCTGAAAAACTATCCTATGTGGCAATGAAATTCAAAAAAATGTGTGCAAGTATTATTCAACTCAAAAAGAAATATGATTTCAAAGTTGTAGTTGGTGGTAACGGAGCTTGGGAACTAGCAAAATCGGACAGAATGAAAATTCATGGATTAGATACAGTAGTGGTAGGAGAGGCAGATGAATTAGCCGTAGATTTGTTCCAAGACTTAGAGAAGGGAGATGCGCCGGAACTAATGCATTGTTTTGTAAGAAATCTTGAAAATATTCCAGTTATCGAAGGTCCAACAATAAATTCATTAATCGAAGCAATGCGAGGATGCGGAAGAGGGTGTGACTTTTGTGATGTTAATAAAAGATCAAAAAAAGATCTCCCATTAGAAAGATTACAACATGAGGCAAAAACTAATTTAGATTATGGGTTTGATTCGGTTTGGTTACACTCTGACGAAATGTTACTTTATGGATGTGACAATAGAGAATTTATTCCAAATAGAGATGCAATAATAGATTTGTGGAAAGGATTGAAGGGATTAGGTGCAAACTTTATTGGTACTACACATATGACATTTTCTGCAGTTGCAGCAGATCCCACATTAATGCAACAAATTTCACATATCAATAAACAGGATGAAACAGGAAGGTGGCTTGCTACGAATTTGGGAATTGAAACGGTCGCACCTGCAATGGTAAAAAAACATCTAGGTGTTAAAACAAAACCATTTGCTCCAGAAGAATGGGGAAGTGTTGTTAG
>JBMYWJ010000078.1:0-1081 GCA_049607285.1 Candidatus Nitrosopumilus sp. | reverse complement strand
ATCTAGGTGTTAAAACAAAACCATTTGCTCCAGAAGAATGGGGAAGTGTTGTTAGAGAAGGAGCGAAGATTTTAAATGAAAATCATTGGTTTCCAGCTGCAACAATCATAATAGGTTGGCCAGATGAAACTCCGGACGATATTCAATATACTATCGACATGATGAGTGACTTTAGAGAAATGGATTTTAGAGGATTAGTTGCACCTTTACTTTATCAAGATTTTAGCGAAAAAAATTCAATGCATTTTGGAAACTTGAATGAAGCACAATTTACTCTATTTTGGAAATGTTGGGAAAATAATCTACGTGTAATCAATGACATTATTCCAATTATTCTTAGAAACAAAACGTATGGTCCCCCAATGAAAGTTTTCATGTATGGCATTCTCAAAGCAGGAACATGGGCCATTATGAGATATCTCAGAGGATTGTGTAAAGATCTATTTAATGGACGAACTCCAGACGAGATTATTGATAAATATGCAAGAAGTAGATCAGTCTCAGCACCTAAGATTCAAACAAAGAAATTATAGATTCTCAATTGCCGCATCAGCTATGGTATTTCGTTTTGGTGTTAAAGAGACAAAATAGACTTTATCGGCTCTTTCAATAGAATCAACCTTTTTGTAAGATTTTGAAGCAACATCAAATTCATAGATTCCAGCATCAAGAGAACCCTTTGCATAAATCATTAGATAAGTATCACCAGTTGAAGGACTAAGTGGAATAAATGACATTACATAATTTTTATAAGAATTAATCGGCATGGTATTTTTCATAGGAGGGGCTGCCGATGCCAAGTACATAAAAATATCTTCTATAGTATCAAATTCCTCATACTCAATATTCATTAAACTAGATAAGTTGTTTCAGTATAATAACCTATTATAGAAAAATAAGAAATACTAATTTCTTGATTTGAGGCGCTTGTGAATTGTTACTCCAACAAGTACAGGTGCTGCAATGTACATTCCCAAGTTAAGTGCAATTACAGATATTCCAAGTCCTAAAACTTCGGCTTCAGAACCACCTTCAGCCAATGACATGATTGAAAGTGTAGAAATCATTGGAGTGATAAAGA
>JBMYWJ010000077.1:0-3208 GCA_049607285.1 Candidatus Nitrosopumilus sp. | reverse complement strand
CAACAAGTTGAATTGATGTAACAACAGTTATTCCAGCAAGAAAAATAAAAATCAGATTTATCTGGAAATATCCACTGTGATGCAGAAAAAATATCTACAATGACAAAAGACTTTCAGACAAACAAAAACATGGATACCGTAAAGCTTGTCGCATTTTAGAGTCCAAGTCTAATTGAATTTCTAGTTACAAGAATTATCGCAACCATTGATGTAACTAATATTAATAATGCAATTGTTCCAAATTCAGGAGCAACAACAATTCCAAATTCTGTTTCCTGGCCAGTATTTCTAATGTTTTCAAATTTTATTATTGTTGGACCAGACTGATCTTCAGCAAATTTAAATTTTTCAAATTCACCACCAACTTGTGCAACTCCAGATACACGATGAATTTCTTTACCGTTTTGAATAATTATAAATGTGTAATCAGAATTTCTTAAAGGTTCACCAGTAGTCCCATCTCTAATGGTAAAGATAAAATTTGTATCAATTCCTGGTTCTATCAGTAAAGGATCCCATGACAAATTTAATTGAAAATCCTCACTTGGCGTATATGCTACAAGAGGGAATTCTACACTTTCATTAGTAGTTAATGTAAATACAATATTATCAGGTAGTGGTTCTTCTGATTTTTTCATCTCATTTTTTAAAAATCTTAGATGATCTTGTAACAGAACAAAATGTACTATCCTTTCATCTTCTTCTGTATAATCATCAATTGTTACTGAAGCTTTGAATAGTTCAATTCCATTTACATAGCCTGAATAGCTTGGAGAGAAAAATTCATCAAAGTCTTTTGGGAAATGAACTTCTTCATGAATAACTGGTACATGAGACATTTGTTGTTCTCTCCAATCAAAGGGCATTTCAAATGTCACTTGTTTAGTTTCTGAATCATACTCAAAATTAGAGATTTTTTCAAAATATGATTTTAAACTAAACTCAATATCGTTATTTTCAACATCTTTTTGAATGTGAGTGGTTGTTTCAATTATGCTCAAATCAGCAGTATAGATTCCAGAGTCTTCAATGATATTAGTAGGGTCGTCAATTGTCCGTACTTCAATCTCAAAGGTATACAGTCCACCAGAGTCAAATAATGGTCCAGTAATTTCTATAGGATTGGATTCTGTTCCATGCCATGCTCCAAGCAAGGAATCTTGTTCGCCACTAATCTTGATATTGTCAAATCCCTGTGCAGGTATTACTTTGAGTGACAAAGTTCCATCCTCTGCAAAAAAATAATTTCGGAAGATCATTTCATTGTCATGAAACAAACCAATTAGAAAAGTTACATTTTTTGCCATTTCTTTTGTTTCATCTTCAGTTGCAGTAATTGTGATTAGTTCATGATCATTTTCAAAGTACATAGGCATCTCTACTGAGATTGAGATTTCTTTTCCTTGAACATCTATTGAAGAAATAGTGTCTATTCCTAATCCATGACCATATACACTACTTGCTGGAAACAACAAACATCCAACTATTGCAAATATTCCAAATTTTTTTAATGACAACAATGTTTTCATCATGATATAGTATTATTTGATTGTCAGCAGTTCTTCAACTTTGTGTATTAGTTCATCCATATTTTTTGCTTCCAATACAGGTTGGAGTTCATTTGGATCCTTTGCTCCAAGTGCAGATAGAGAATAAATGTAATCAATTGTAGGAGTGTCAGTATTAAGGTAATATTGTTCCAAAACATGATCTAATGCATGTGGTTCAACAATTTGAGGTAATGCTTGTGTAACAATTTTCTTTTTCCATAATTCAACTAATCTTTCCCACTGTTTTAATGAAATATTTTCATCTATTTCTGGAATCATTTCAACTTCAGCTTGAATGTACATTTTCTCTTCAATTCCAACTTTCTCGTGTAGATCAGATACTTCTTGATGTCCTTCAACTGAAAGAGGATCATAATTTGCAGGTTGGGAAATTGGAGGTGAAATGATTTTTGTGATTTGAAATGAGTTTCTGCCTATTGTTTCAATATGAAGTTGTAGTCCATCAATTTTAACATCTTCACATTTAGTAATTTTGGCAATGGTTCCAACTAATTGTGGAGAATTCCAACCATTTACAGAATTATTTGCATCAATCAAACAAACACCAAATTGACCATCACCTAACATACAATCATCAACTAATTGTTTGTAACGTGGTTCAAATATTCGAAGTGGGAGTTCTTGTCTCGGAAATAAGACTAAATCTAGAGGAAAAATTGGAATAAGTTTTGTTTGAGTCAACTAGTTGTATTGAAATGTCTCCAGATATATGGAATACGGATTCTAGAAATTAAAAACCATTTTCATTCAGGGTTAAACCTAATAGTGACGCTCGGGTATATTTTCCATACTCAGCTTGCTCAAAATATTTAGAGTTTTTTGTCTTATCAACATCTGGTGAAATTTCATCTATTCGTGGAAGAGGATGCAATATGATACAATCATCTTTCATTTGTTGTAGTAAATCTAATCCTACAACATAACTTCCCTTAACTTTGAGATATTCTTCCTCATCAGGAAATCGTTCTTTTTGAATTCTTGTCACATAAAGAACATCAAGTTCATCAATACGTTCTTCAATATTAGCAGATTCAGTAAAATCTAATTTCTTTTTAATTTCATAGATTGAATCAGATCTTATTCTAAGGGATTCGGGAGAAATTAAATGAACATCGACATCATAATTTCCAAGTCCATACAATAAAGAATAAACAGTTCGTCCGTACTTTAGATCTCCCACTATCCCAATTTTAAGACCATCAATCTTTTTCTTTTCTTTTTTGATTGTAAACAAATCTTGAATTGCTTGAGTAGGATGTTCTTCTGTACCACTACCTGCATTGATTACAGGTTTATCAGAAATTTCAGACGCAAATCTGCTTGAACCATCCAAAGTATGACGTAAAATAAGAATATCAGAGTAAATAGACATTATCCGAACAGTGTCAGAAAGACTTTCACCTTTTTGAGTTGATGAAGATGAAATGTCAGAAATTCCTAATGAGTTCCCACCAATTAAGGCCATTGCTGCATCAAAACTAAGACGAGTTCTGGTACTGGGTTCATAAAACAAATATCCCAGAGTTTTCCCCTTGCAAATTTCTCTTCTATCAACTGGATTTAGTTGAATAATTTTATTAGTAGCGACAAAGATCTTTTCGAGTTGTTCTTTGTTAAAGTCTTTAATTGAAATAATG
>JBMYWJ010000076.1:2484-3334 GCA_049607285.1 Candidatus Nitrosopumilus sp. | reverse complement strand
TTCATCAGGGATCTTTCTAATATTGATAAAAACTAGATTGTGTTGAAGATAAGAGACACCATAATACTTGTAGGCAGAGGTTCTTCTTCCCTCAGTCATTGTACGGGGCATATCAAGTACCTCTTTAGTAGTCAATAAGATTTTAGGTTCAGGTATTGAGAATCGATTAGAGTAAATTCCAACTTTTTCTAAAATTTGTAACTTGAGTTCAGGATTAAGTTTCACAAAATTAATTCTCTTAGTCTGTGTTTATCTGGAAATGTCAGTATTTTGTATTTTTGCAATTAAACGCATTTGACTTCTAAAGGTAAATGAGTCCAACATGAACTCACACTCAAAAAAATAATTAAAAGGTTGTATGTTAGGCACAAATGCCTATAAAGTTAATCTTGCCTTCTTTAAAAAGAGCCTAAAAGTTCTTACGTTATGTAGAATGTTTTGAGGATTAAATCTTCATTCAGGCTAATTGGAATTCTCCAAAATAATTGAATTTTAATTTGTTAACATCAATTCGAATTAGTTATGGTTAGAATTCTTTGGATCTCTGATCATGTAGAATTTTAAATATTTTTTATTCGATTCACTTTTGTATCAATCATAGATAACAGTTATGACAGGTAATAATTCCATTATTCTATTGGAAAAAGTGAACCATGTTCTGGATAATTATGTTTTCTATCTTTGTTATTGGTGTATTTTAATCCCTTAATTATGAATTAACGGGTCAGAAGTTTTTGTAGAGTAATCATAAATCATACAGCCACCGTCTCATCATACCCAATTATTCCATTAAATCAAGTAATGTTTGTGTTTTATGTCTAATTTTGGTGGTGATTTTGACTAAAACTAA
>JBMYWJ010000076.1:0-2474 GCA_049607285.1 Candidatus Nitrosopumilus sp. | reverse complement strand
CAAGTAATGTTTGTGTTTTATGTCTAATTTTGGTGGTGATTTTGACTAAAACTAACCCTTCATTTGGTTGACCATACAAAACAATTGCATTTTCAGGAGCAAAGATACAAACTGGAATCACTAGAAGATCTTCTTCTCCTGTAACATTGATTCTTACTGGAGGCTGCATGGTGAATGCCTTTTTGATAAGTTTTATACTTTGAGAAGTAATTTCAGCAGGGGGATTATCTACACTCAACTCAATTGTCATATTTGATAATTTTGGAGGTTTTCGTTTTTCTCTTTTTTCCAAGTTATCAATAATTTGCAGAGAGGGAACCAAACCAAAATCCAACATCTTTTCAGTAGTTCGATCACCCACAGTAATAAGATAGGAATTTTGTGATAGGTGTTTTTGGATATTTTCTTTACTAGTTTCATTTTCAGGCAAAAGTATGCCTAAAGGAATCTTCATTTGTTCTCTAAGATAAGCAGGTAATTTCACGGAAATCGTGTAAAGAATTAGTTAGAGGTATTCTCTTCTGATGTTGATTTAGCATCAGAATTTTCAGATTCCATTTCTTGTTGTAATTTGGCTGCAAGAATACTACATTGTGCTGCAATATTTTTTGCACTTGATTTGAAGGCATCAGCACTTGGAGAGTCAGGATTTGTAATCATAATCGGTTTACCCAAATCAGAGCCAGACATAATTCCAGAATTTAATGGAATTTCTCCTAAGAAGGGCATGTTAAATTGTTCACTGATTTTTTTTGCACCCCCATCACCAAAAATATAGTGTTTTTCAGAACAACTAGGACAAATAAAATGACTCATATTTTCTACAACACCAATAATTGGAACGTTAAGTTTCTCAAACATACCAATTGCTTTTACTGCCACATTACTTGCAACATCTTGTGGAGTCGTAACTACAAGAATTCCAGTGATTGGAATTGTTTGTGCAAGAGTTAGTGGAATATCACCAGTACCAGGAGGAAGATCAACAATAAGATAATCTAAATCAGACCAATTTGTGTCAACAAGGAATTGTTTTAGAATTCCAGAAATAATTGGCCCACGATATATTGCTGCTTGATGTGCCTGTTCTGCAAAGAAACCAAACGAAACAACTTTTAGTCCATTTGACTCTGCAGGTTGAAGTTTATTATCTTCGACTTCCATATATCCATCTTTCATTCCAAGCATCAATGGAATACTAGGACCATAAATATCAGCATCAAGTAATCCAACTTTAGCTCCAGTTTGAGATAATGCCAAAGCTAAATTTAATGAGACAGTTGATTTTCCAACTCCACCTTTTCCACTAGCAACACCAATAATGTTTTTCACAGTTGCCATTCCAGTATCAGCATCAAGTGAACGTCCTTCCATAACTTTGGCAGTGACATTCATGTCAAAATTTTTTAGTTCAGATATTTCACCAATTACTTTTCTCACATCATCTTCAATTTCGACATTAAAAGGGCATGCAGGGGTTGTTAACTCTAATGTAAATTTTAAATTCCCGTCGTTAAGTTCTAAGTCTTTTATCATCCCCATGGAAACTATATCTTTTTTTAAATCAGGATCAATAACAGTACTTAATTTTTCAAGGACCTGATCGATTCCAACCATTGCCTCAAAAAGTCTTTTTACATTATTTAAACATAAGTTAGCCATCAAAAAAAATTGCTAGTTTTTTCAAAAATGGGCAAAATCTTTGGAGTTCAAGCCTGAATTACCCAAAGATTCATAAATTGAAATTCGAGAATCAACACAGTTGTTTTCTATATCTACTCTAGTCGATGTTATTAGGATTCCTCCAAGCTTATTTGGAACCACGCTAAAAAAGGCAGCAGTAAATATTCTTAAAGAAAAGTATGAGAGTATGATAAATGCAGATTTAGGTTACATCATCATGATATTAGATGCCAAAGTCAATGAAATGGGAAAGATGATTGCAGGAGATGGAGGAACATTTCACAAAGTTGAATTTGAGGCATTAACGTTTTATCCAAAATTACAAGAAATTGTACAAGGAGAAATTGTAGACATTACAGACTTTGGAGCATTTGTAAGAATTGGTCCAACTGATGCATTACTTCACTTATCACAAATAATGGACGATTATCTTAAGAGTGATGTAAAATCTGGAATGATTTTGGCTAATCAAAGTGGCAGAACTCTTAAAGTTGGTTCTACACTTCGTGCTAGAATTACTGCAGTATCCTTAGGAAAAGCAGCTGCAATGGGCAAGATTGGAATAACATGCAGACAACCATTCCTTGGTGCAGATGAATGGATTGCAGAAGAAATAAAGAAATCAGCTTCAGATACAGATGAATCAAGTGGAGAAAGTAGCTAATATGGCCAGAGAGATGGCATGCAGAAAATGTAAATTTGTGACAACAGGAAAGGTTTGTCCAGTTTGTAAATCATCAGATCTAACACCAGATTGGAATGGGATTGTACTTGTAGTTGATCCAACAAAT
>JBMYWJ010000075.1:0-3391 GCA_049607285.1 Candidatus Nitrosopumilus sp. | reverse complement strand
AACTTGAACAACTAGACCTCATTGTCAAAGAACAAATGCGTGTAATGCTAGAGACTTTGGGAATCTCTTAGGTATATTGTAATTTTTGTTTGTATTATGAATATAGAGATAACAATAATTGTGTTACAAGGAACAGAAATATTTTAAATAGAATTATTCTGAATTGGAAGTAAATTTAGTAGTAATTATTCATATGCTTGTCTATTATTTTGCTTAATTAGGAATCATAATACAACATAATTTGTATGTCTTGTAATCTTTGGAAAACAAACTAAAAAGTGAATCATATTATATTAATCCTGTAAAATTTACAATATATTTTATAGCAGGTTTCTATCTCTAATTGCAAATGAAATCTATTCTAGTTATTCCTATTTTATTGACAGGGTTTATTTTTATGGATACTCTCTCAGATGCATTTGGAGAACCAAAGTTAAATGATGAGAATTTAGTTCTTGAGGAATACACACGTGATTTTCTTGGTTGGGGATATACTACGATGACTTTTGTAGGTGATGATATTCTACTTTTAGAGAAAAATGGTTTTATTCACTTAATTCAAGATGGAGTTAAACGAGAAAAACCTGTTCTTGAAATTGCAGTAGATCCAGTTCAAGAGAGTGGTCTGCTGGGAATAACTAGTGTTGACTCCAAAGTATATCTCTATTTTACAGAAGCTGACAAGGAAGGAAATCAATTAGGAAATAGGATATACAAATACGATTGGAATGGTGAGACATTAGTTAATCCAGTTTTAATCAAAGAACTTCCTTCAAATAGCTATCACAATAGTGGTGCCATGGTGACTGGTTTAGATGATCAAGTGTATGCTGTAATTGGAGATACTGGAAAATATGGCCCTCTTCAAAATAAATTACTTGAAGACTTGTATCCTCCAGACACTACTGATTATATGGATACTAGTGTAATCTTACGTGTAGATCCAGAGGGACCATACTATGCTATGGGAATACGAAACAGTTTTGGTCTTGCTATTGATCCAATCACTGGAAACTTGTGGTCTACTGAAAATGGAGATGATGATTTTGATGAGATTAATCTAGTTTCAGATAAATTTAACAGCGGATGGAATAAAATTATGGGACCTGCAACAGAGTCAGAGTTAGTCGATCTTCCAGAATATGAGGATTATGTTTATGATGATCCAAAATTTAGCTGGGAAGAAGTTGTATCTCCCGTAGGAATTAATTTTGGAAAATTCCAAGAAACTACAAATTACGATAATTCGCTTTTTGTAGGTGATTGCAATAATGGAAATCTTTACAAGTTTGAGCTAAACTCAAATCGAGATGGGTTTGAGTTTTCTAGCCCTGATTTACAAGACAATCTAGTTAACAAAGGTGAATCAATGGAGGAAATTATAGTTGGCACAGGTTTTAGATGTATTACTGATATTGAAAGAGGGCCTGATGGATTTCTATATCTTATTTCTCATGGCGAAAAAAATATCTACCGAATTTTGCCTGTTGAAGCTTTGGCTTTAGACGAAAAAAGTATTTCAGACACTCCAGAACTAGATTCATCTAATAATAATGGTGGAGGATGTCTAATTGCAACTGCAACATTTAACTCTGAATTGTCACCACAGGTACAAAAACTAAGGGAAATTAGAGACAACAAATTACTTAAAACAAATTCTGGAATTGTATTCATGAATACATTCAATGATGTTTATTACACGTTTAGTCCAATTATATCTGATTATGAACGTGAAAATCAAATATTTCGAGAAGCAGTCAAAGTTGTAATTACTCCTCTTGTTACATCTCTTTCCATTTTGAGCTATTTTGACTTGAATTCAGAATATGAAATTTTAGGGTATGGAATTTCTTTAATCATCCTTAATTTAGGTATGTATTTTGTAGCTCCTGCAATTATTATTATACAAATCAGGAAACAAATTGAAAGAGTTTTCTAATAATATTATTTAAAAATTAAAATTACATTTTACGTAATAATGTAAATCTTGATTTATCCGGATCAATTTCTTCATGCATATCTACATTACTTACAATTCTTACTTTGTAATTCATCCATCTTTTGTACATGTTACGAAATTTGTGGTGTTCATCAATTGGTTTTTCTATTTCTTCAAACTTTTCACAATTCATAATATACTTTCCAGCTACTCTGTACATTTCTGCAATTCCTTTTTCTAGCGTATCGTCATTCAAATAATTCAATAATTGATGTGTAAAAACAAAATCTATTGATGAATCCTCAAAGGGTAATTCAGTTATTGTTCCTTTCTTAAAATCAACGGTAGCATTTTTTTGATTTGCTATTTCCAATGCATTGTCATTCAAATCTATTCCGTGAATTTGAAATGTATCTGGAAATAATCTTAAATCTATTCCAGTTCCACAACCAATCTCTAAGACACTTGTGCATCGTAATGATGTAGCCAAATCTCTTGTAAATTTTGCAAATTCTTCATTATAACGTTCTTCGTTTTCTTTTGCATATTTGTCCCAAAATTGTTTATTATAGCTCATAGAATTTTTTAAACATACCTGTATTTGATACTAATTGTTTAATGCTGACATTTACAAGTAATTAATTTTGTATCAAATGTGCAATCATGCGGCCCGTCTGATTTTCCTTGTGTTGGAATTTCTTTCATACATTCTTCATGACGTCCTTTTCTACAAAACCAGCAGATCTCATTAGTATTGCCAGATGTACAAGATTCCATAATTGTTGATTATTTTTATGGGTAAAAAACCTCGTGAAAATTCAGATGAATGTTAACCACGGCAAAAATCTTTCATCATTACCCATAACTGCGTCGGTAAATGATTTTTGTAATGCCTTTGTGATACTGCCCATCTTACCATTTCCAATTTTTACCTTGTCAATTTGTGTTACTGATTTAACTTCAGCTGCAGTACCTGTCATAAAAATCTCATCAGCTGCATAAAGATCGTCTCGCTCCAGATCTTGTTCAATTACAAAACCACTGTTCTCCTCAATTATTTGTATGATACTATCTCTTGTAATTCCTTCTAATCCTCCTGCTGAAAGTGGTGGTGTTTGAATAATATCATCTTTGACAATAAAGATATTCTCTGCACTTCCTTCTGCCACTTTCCCGTGTGAATTTAACATTATGGCTTCATCATAGTTATTTTCTAGTGCCTCTATTCTTGCAAGTGCCGCATTTGCGTAGTTTGATGCTGCTTTTGCTTGCATTGGTTGAAATCTTGAATCAATCTTTGTCCAACTTGATACCTTACATTTTGCTCCCGAGAATTTACCTGCTTTTGATTCCCCCATCTTCCATTCCCAACATGCGATTGAAACATCTACTTTATTTTGAGTTGGAGTTAATCCCATGGTTCCGTATCCGTAATATGCTAATGGTCTAACA
>JBMYWJ010000074.1:1370-3421 GCA_049607285.1 Candidatus Nitrosopumilus sp. | reverse complement strand
TTCTTGGGCTTCTAAAATTTGATTCAATTTTTCCCATCTGTTAGCAGCTAAAAGACAATGAATTACTTGGGGCAGAAATTTTCTTTTTCCATTAAGGTGTTTTTTTATCTCTTTACCTATTGGAGTTTTGTAATCAGGAAAATGAAACAGTTTTGTTTTTATTTTTCTTTTTTTTAGAGCTTTTTCTAATAGTCTTGATTGAGTAAGTTTTCCTGCTTGATCACCTCCTTCAATTACAATTATCATAAGTTATCAAGTATGTAATAATGATTAATTAAAAATCTATCAAGAAACTACATACATGTAAGTTTCTTACGAGTACAACTCATTTTTTATTTACTGATTTTCTTGGTTTTATGTCAACTGATGCACATATTTTTGTATAAGGAATTCTACTGAAGAGTGTTAGCAAATGTTAGAATTAGTGATACAGAGCCTAAAAGTAGCAATTTCTGTTAAATCATTGGAATATACATCTAAATCTGCATATTCCAAAAGAATTTCTTAGACAAGAGTTACAACTAGATCAAACATACTAAAATCAGAGAAAATAAGAAGGAAAGAGAATACGAAGCCACATATCTAACATACAGAAAAATAACTTTTGGAAGTTCTAGTGGGGTTAACAAACTTAGCTAAATTCTGTCAAGGTTTATAACCAAAAATCCAGCATATAACACAAAATGGGATTAGTAAACTCTATGGCAAAAGAGATGATAAAAGAAATCGGAAACAAATCAAGGGAGTTTTACGAATTTGTCTTACCACCAGTGGATATCTATCTAGCGGAAGATGAACTAACATTACTAATTGACATTCCAGGATTTCAAAAAGACGACATTGAACTAACACTAAACAGAAATATTCTTTCTATTCAAGCTTGCAAAAAAGAAATCTCTGATAAGAAAAAACATGACAGGATTTGCAATCAGAGACCAAACATAATTGATAAAAAAATTAGATTGCCAGTTCATCTAGAGGAAGGAGAAGAAACTGTTACTTCGGCAAAATATGAACAAGGAGTTTTGACGATTATTATCCCCATTCCAAAACATGGAAAAGGTATCACAATAGAATAATAATATTATCGTTTTCTAAATATTGCAAATATACTCATTACAACAAGTGAACCAATTATTCCTGTAACTCCAATTGATTCATTTACAGTATACATAATTGTTGAACCAATAAAAATTGCAGATGATAAAATACTGCCAGAAAGTAAAATATTGGATTTAGGTTTTCTATTCAAGAGTTGTAGTGATCTGTTATCATCTAGTAATTTTTTAAGTTCTGGTGCAATTGAAATTGTAGCATCAATTGATTTTGCAAATCTACTAAATGAATATTTGAGCTCTTCAATGTATGCATCTTTTATCAGACTCTCTTCTTCTAGAATTTCTTGTAACACTTTAACAAACTTAAAATCAACTTTGTGTGTTTTGTAGATTCCTTCAATGATGGATGCCATTCTCATGTATAATGCCAAATTCTTTGGAAGAACAAATGGGAATTTGCTCATAGTTTTATTTGCAAGTTCCATCAGACTGTCTACTTCCATTTGATCCGGTTTTTTTCCATGCATGGCACGAACTGTAAGCTCAATTCCTTTCTCAATGATAGAGCGGTTAAAATCAGGGGTAAGCATACCAAGATCATTCATTGCATTAACGGTTCTGGGAGGATCTTTTTCCACTAATGCCAAATACAGGCGAATTAATCTAAGTCTGGTTTCATTATCTAATTTTCCCACCATTCCATAATCATACAGAATTATTCTTCCATCATCAGTTACCGAAATGTTACCTGGATGGGGATCGGCATGAAAAGTGGCATGCCTGAGAAGCATGGTAAAGAAGACTTTATGCACATCAATGACTAGTTTTGTTCTGTCAATTCCTTTCTCATTTAGTGCATCTATGTTTGTAACTTTAATTCCAGGCAGATACTCCATTGTTAGAACATTTTTTGATGAATAATCATCATATACTGAAGGAACTACAACTTTGTTGTTTTTTTCCATGTCATGTTTAATTTCTTTGAGATTTGCT
>JBMYWJ010000074.1:0-1360 GCA_049607285.1 Candidatus Nitrosopumilus sp. | reverse complement strand
AACTACAACTTTGTTGTTTTTTTCCATGTCATGTTTAATTTCTTTGAGATTTGCTGATTCATTTGTGTAATCCATTTCCTCATGTATTGTTTCAATAAATTGAGAAAGCATAGCCTTTGCAGAATATCTCAAGTTTGGATCAACAAATCTTAATGCCAGTGGAAGAATTTTTTTTAAGACTTTAAGATCTTCTCTTACTATTTTTTCAATTCCAGGTCGTTTAACTTTGATAACCACTTGCTGACCAGATATAGAAGCTCTATAAACTTGCCCTAATGATGCACCTGAAATATAGTTGGGATCAATTTCATCAAATTTTGTATCAATTAGGCCCAGATCTTTTTCAATTATGGGTTTTACTTGATCAAAAGGAGCGCCAGGAACACTATCTTGCAATTTAGAAAGCTCCTCCAAGTATGGTTGTGGCAATATATCAGCTCTTGAAGAAAGCCATTGTCCTAACTTTATGTATACAGGTCCTAGAGAAATGAAAGTATTTAGGATCTTGTGAGCATTTTTTCTAAATTGTTTTGAATCTATTTCTTTTCCATCTTGAGCAATCCATTTTTTTCTGTCTCTACGTAATGCAAAAACAGATGGTAAAAGTTTTACAAGTACCTGAAGAGTTCTAACAGATGTCATCCAAATTACTCCAAATGATTTTTAATTTTCTTTGTGGCAATATATCCTACATATCCAGAAATAATTGATGAAATTAAGCCAACAGTTAAAGCTGTTTGTTTATTTGAAATTCTTTTTGCAACTTGTGAACCTCCAAAAATTGCCGATGCCAAACCAATTAGAACTTCTGGTGCATCTTGAACTAGATGACCAATTGGGTTTTTTCTAGGATCAATTTTGTCAGTATGAACTAGAAATTTATTATCATATTCTCTAATATGTAAATTACCATAACGATATTGTTTTTGTGCACCATTTTTTTGTCCCAGGAAGGTTTCTTCAGCATCTTTTAGCATGAATTCTCGTAGTTCTTTAGGAACCTCGATCTCATCTTCTGGCATAATCACAAGATCTAGTAATTGCATATAATCTTAAAGTCACGAATATACCACAGCCTCAAATCAAAAACTCATAATTTTATTCAGGCTCAAATTAATGTATTAAATGATTCGCTGATTTCATTTGTAGGAATCAGATTAATCTAATTTAAAATAAAGATGATTCAACTCCACATTGACTCATTCACACTTGGGTAGAAAAATTCCAAACCCTAAGACTCGCTTTTTTGAGGATAAAGATGGATAGAGGCAGGTACAAAATAAATTTTAAAAATCAATTTTTGCCTAGATTGCTTTTTGTAAAAATAATAAAACTTGCCAGAAAGACTGCCAGCATAGCA
>JBMYWJ010000073.1:0-3454 GCA_049607285.1 Candidatus Nitrosopumilus sp. | reverse complement strand
ATAATTATCAACTTGAAGAGTCAAGTTCAGGCATAATATATCCAATAATACTCGAAGCCTTGATATTCGAATAAAATAGACGTTAAATAAATTGTTGATCTCATTTAATCTTGATAAAAAACTCATTTTCTTGGTAATGATTGTGTCCGTTGTTGCTCTTTCGATTACAGGATATTTTAGTTTTAACTATGCAGACGACATTCTAAAAAAACAAACAGGGGATCAGCTTTTTGGAGAATCAACAATACGTGGAGAAACTCTCAGATTACTTTTTGAATCACGAATTGAACAAAATTATATTCTTGCCAATGATCCAATGATTCAATTTTTAATTGCTGAAATGAATCAAGTTCCCGAAGATCAATTAAGAGAGGTCAAAGAGACTAATCGCAGGGATTTTCTAATTCAAATTCAGGCATTTCAGGAATTAATTGGATTTTCAATTGGATTCGAAGACGTAAAAATAATTGGCAGTAGTGGAGAAGTTTTCTTTTCACTTGGTGGCGGCATAACAGAAGAAAATTTTGGTAAAAATCCATTATTCAAAAGAGGATTAAAAGAAGCATTCATTGAATTTGAGCCTACTGAATTTAATAAAAAAATGATTATTGTTTCCCCAGTTTTTGCTGATGATAGCAAAAAAGGGGATGAGCCGATTGGAGTAATAATTTCAAGAACAAGAACAACTACTCTTGATAGTATTTTAGAAAATAGAAGTGGATTAGGTACTACTGGAGAAGTTTACATCGTAAATAACCAATTGTTAATGTTGTCAGAATCTAGATTCTTTGAGAATGCAGTGTTTCAACAAACTGTGGATACGCTAGCTGTCAAAAAATGCTTTAACGAAGGACTAAATTTTTCAGGATCTTATGACGATTATAGAGATGTTTCAATATATGGATCATCTTATTGTGCCAAGGATTTAGGAATCGTTTTACTTGCGGAAATTGACAAAAAAGAAGTTGAAGAACCAATAGAGATTCTACAAGATAGAATACTTCAAACAGGAATAGTCATCACCATGGGAATGGGATTTGTTGCATTTATAATATCAAAATCACTTTCAAGACCTCTAATCAAACTGAAAAGCGCGGCAAACAAAATCACAAGTGGCAATTTTGATGTCAGAACTAATATCAGAACAAGAGATGAGATTGGGGAATTGTCTCACGCATTTGATTCAATGGCACAAAAACTACAAGAATCATTAATTGAGATCAAAGAACAAGAAGATGTAATTAAACAACAAGAAGATATTTTGTTACAGTTTTCTGAACATAGTGAAAAATACTGTGTAGGAATGATTGACATTATGAATTCTACAAAAATTTGTTCAAAATTATCAGCTTCTGAAACAAGTGAATTTTATAGAATTTTCTTAAATTCTATGGGGGCAATTGTTAAAAAATTTGGAGGTACGGTTGTAAAAAATATTGGAGACGCGTTACTTTTTTATTTCTCTACAGAAAGTGATGATGAGAAAGAGATAGAAACACTGAAGACATGCCTAGATTGTTGCTTGGCTTTGGGTGAAGAACATGAAGAAATTATTAAAAAACTGGAGGAACAGAATCTTCCATTATTGGACTACAGAATTAGTGCAACTTATGGAATTGTAAGAATAGCAAAAACATCAACATCATCAGTGAATGATATTTTTGGAACTACGGTTAATCGTTGTGCCAAGATTAATCGAAGTGCACCTGCAAATGGTGTAATCATTGGAGAGGATTTTTATGATTCAGTAAAAAATCTAGATAGATATTTTTTTAAGAAAATTGAAAGTGAAATTATTTCTCCTGAGCATGGATACGCTGGATATATAGTTTCAAAAATTCAGAAAAATTAATTAGTTTTTAGAAAAACCAAATTTTGATGCCCAACTACTTTTTTGTTTCTTAGTTGGTTTCTTTGAGAGATTATCTAGCATTTCATATGTAATGATAAATCCATGTCCAACCAACGTAGCATCTTTTTGATAGTTATCTTTGTCAAACACATACTCATCAGCTAAATCTTTAATTTTTTTAGTTTTTAGATCAAATAAACGAATTTTTTTTCCATTTTCAAGTTGAATTATTGCATCACCACTAAGCCCTTGAATGGAGAAGTTTTCAAAAAATCTTATTGAACCTCCTTTTTTTAATTCAATTGTTGAATCATAGGTAAGTTTTCCTCCATAAAACAAAACTTCATGTGCAGATATTCTCACGTCATCCTCTACATTAAGAACAATAATTGTTTGAGCATCAAGTAAAACCGTATTTACTACATTTTCTGCAATGATTTTTCCATTTGGTGCAGAAAGATGAGTTCTGTGTTCCTGAATTTTAAAGACACCTACTCTACCTTCAGAATCTTCAACTCTGAATTTTCTTCCATAAATATTTCCTACCACTATATTTCCATTTTCTGCTATAATTCTAGCACCATTTTCAATCTTGTATTTATTTTCTAATGGATTTATGAATTTAAAATCTCCTTTAGTAAGATGTATGTTTGTTGCAAATTCTTGTGTCCAGGACGGACTAGTGATACTACCTTGCATAATTATTGGTCCATCGTATGTGAGACTTCCAGCCATAAAATTTCCTTTAATAGATAAAGCACCATTAGCTTTTCTTTCTAGTTCAATTTCACCAAGAGTTTTTGATCCAAATAATCTTGTGGACGTTAAATTTGATCGATTTAGTGCTCCTGCCCATTCTTCAGCAGTCTTCATTTCTTTGGATAACTGTTGACCTAAGATTTGATTTTTTTTTCTAACATCCTCTTCTGAATCACGAGAATATACTCTTGAATTTTTTATTTTTTCAATATCCGTTTCAGGGTATTTTTTACCAATTTTAAGATCTTCGTACGCTTGTTTAATTTTAATAAATTGTTCATTTTCACCTCCTCTATCTGAATGAAATTGAAGGGCTAATCTTCTAAATGCATCACGAATTTCTTTTTCAGTAGAACCTTCCATTATTCCTAAAATATCATAATTATTTTCCACCATACTTTTTACTCCAACAAAGTTAATTTTTCATATTTCCTATACTTGTAGGTTATTACTAATGCAGAATATCAATCACAATCATGTAAAATTTTCCATTTTTAGCAAATTTCACAATTTCAGAACGGGTATGATGCTGTATTTTGCAATTTTAATTGCTCGATCTAGACCTCTAGTAGGATTTGCCGATTCATCAAAAGGTACTAAATTTTTCTGAATTTTGTCATATATAATTATAAAAATTAGTTAAGATAAAAAACAATTATAATTTCTAACATATTATTCAGTTGTTAATCATACGTGTAAATAAAAAATTTTAAATCTCAATTAATTTTTCTTGGATTTTACAAGAGCAAGTATAGCAATGGTAATTGCCACAAATCCTATTCCTATACCAATATAGCCCAAAGTATCTTGTTGTGTTTTTTCTAGAATACTTACAGATTCCTT
>JBMYWJ010000072.1:0-3460 GCA_049607285.1 Candidatus Nitrosopumilus sp. | reverse complement strand
TATCTTACTATCTCAATTTCATTATCAATTTTAACACATGGTTGTAATGGTATTGGATATTGAATACAGAATTTTAGATTATTGAGATGGTTCTGGCCAAGGTATAGATTTTTTCATTTTCTGGTTCTAAAATCTTATTATCCGTATATCTATCACTGAAGTAAAGTAAATCGACAATTTTTGATTTATCAATATTAATAATGGTAGCTTGAGGATTTTGTGGAACATTAGTGTTTGTAAATATCAATAGCTTGTCTACAAAAGCAGATGCTTTAAGAATATTTTGAATAGATGTAGAATTCTTATCATGATCCTTACTCAATACGACAGCAATGCCTATTTTTGTCCCATATTGATCAGTATAAATTGCATCAAGAATACGTCTTGAATTTTCAGGTTTTGAGATCTTTCCTGCATCGTGTGCGAAATTAATGAGATTGGATATTGCTTCTTTTATTTTTGACTGTGATTTGGTTTTGACTGATTCTAGACGTAGTTTTAAAAATTGTCCAATTGGGACATCCAGAACACTCCCATTTACTTTCAATCCAGGAAATGCGCTCTTTAGGGTCTCATCTATTGCTTTCTCAGATATATTATCTTGATTTAGCTGGAATGATTTTTCTGTAGCATGGTATAAAATGTTGATTAGTGATCTAACGCTTCTAAAGTCAGGAAATTCATCACAAAGTACTCTTATTTTGGCTGTTAAATCATCTTGTTGTTTTTTGGTAAATCTCTCGTTCTTTTTGTTTTGTTTGATGTATTCTATTGCAATCTCAGATAGTTCATCTATTGAATTTGAACCAGCCAGATCAATCTTATAGTTTGCCTTTTCTAGCCTATCAAATAATGAAACATTAGTCTTTTGTATTTCAGAATATTCAGATTGAGTTGCAATAAGCATTACAACAGAAGATGGCAAATGTCTGTTAATTATCGACTTCATAATTTCAGTAGAACTGGGGTCAGCATCTAGTTCATCAAATGTATAAACTGTAATTTTCCCAAGAAAATTATGACTAAATTTTGAAATGGCAGATAAACGCCCCAAAAACTCGTTAAGGTTAGATATTGGTTCAAATATTTTTTCAATAATATTTTGAATAATTAGTGCCTCATGTTTATTATAGTTGCAGAGAAGATATTTTTGCAAATTTTCACTAGAATGTATTTTTTTATTATCAAGAATGTCTTCTGTCTTGTCCTGTATTGTTGTTCCCATTAGTTTATCTACGAATCCATAGCCTAATGCCTTTTTTGCTTGTAAATTTCCTTTGTCTGCTTTGTCGCATATATCTTTTAGAAATTTTTCTCGAAGTTCCTCAAATGTAGATTTGTTAAATCCTGCTATTATTGCATCGTATAAACTTTCTTTTGTTTTAGGTGAAATTGTTGCCAAATCCACATAAGAGCTTTCAATATTTTGTCGCATCCTTAATCCCTTGATATGCAAAGCAAGATGAGTTTTTCCAGAACCTACATCTTGAATGACAGTAACTAGTCTAAAGTCACTTTCATTGGATTGGTGTCTGGTTGAATGTCGATATAGATCCTTAATGCATTCTAATATTGATTCTTTGGCCTGAATATGTCTTGATCCTCCCAGAATTTGAGCATCTTTTTCTGTAGGAGTAGGACTGTTTGGATATGGATTGCGCAAAAGACCATATGGATAAGTCATAGATGATTCACATATTCATTAGTCAATCTTTGCAAGTAATTTCTCATTAGTAGATTTTATATAAAAAAAAATTTCAACTCCAAAGATTGTTAAAACAAACAATTTAGTGAAAAAAAAGTGAACTTCTTTACATCTTTTTGATATTTAAAAAAACCATTCGTTGCCAAACAAACATCATTCTTCAAAGGTTCACCCCATTTGAGATCGACACTATAACTCTTCAGTATTAATTTTAAATTCTGAATTTGATAAAAACAGAAGTTGGTTCTCAGTCAATTGAATAAAATTAGTATCTATTTGAATACATTGACTTGTTAGTGTTTGAAGGAGTTGATGGGAACTTGTTGCCTATCTGTGTTTCTGCGACTGCTGCAGCTTCACTTAATATAGCATCAGTCTCTTGTGAGGATGAACCAGAGTCTGCAAAAGAATAATCATCACCAATAGATCCTGGCATCATGTCCCCAAGCATATTGCCCATTGATTCTAACTCTTGGTTTGCCTGAGGCATGATTTTGTTCATTGCAGGACCAACTGCTCTCATTGTATGCATTGCAGGTTGCATTGACACGATTGCATCACCTATAGTACTTACAGTTGAAAGTCTAAGTTGTGTCCTATCTATCGCTGTTCTCATATTTCCTATCATCTTGTCTGTTTTTCTGATTTGAATCAGTTCATTTGCAAGAACTTTGCTTGTATGAGTATCTTTGTTTTGTTGTGCTTGCACAATTTTGTTAAATAATTTAGCATCCTTTTGATTTAGCTGTTTTGATGTGTTATCCAATTTTGATATAGGTCTGTTCAATCCTCTAATTGCATGCTCTACTCGGGGTTTTAGTGGGGGTTGTCTTTTGAATACATTTGAAATTTGGGATAAAACTCCATCAGAAGGATTTCGTGTCCAGGTTTGATCAAAACTGGTCATAAAACAGTATCTTAGAATTATGACTTATCATACAGAGCCAAACAAAATAGACAAAACTGATCCTATTTGTTCAATTTATTAAATTTGAAAAGCATCAAAAGATGGGTCATTCATAGACTGCAGTTTTATCAGCATTTGACTCTGTTGAAATGTCAGAGGGCACATCAGGTAGTTTTTCTTCCATCTCTTTTTCCAGTATCGAGCTTGCCTCTTGCAAAATAGAGTCAGTTTCCATATCTCCAGGCATTGTAGATATTGAGTTTATATCAAACTGATCGCTGCTATCACCAAGCGTGTCAGTAATTACTCCACCTAGCATTTCACTCATAGTATTTAGCTCAACATCTGATTCAGGCATCATTCTTTCAAGAGATGGTTTTATAGAGTTCATTACAGACATTGCAGGCCCCATGGCAGTCATTACATCTCCAAAGTCATTTACAGTTGTTAATCTTAACTTAATCTGTTCAAATACAAGTCTTGCATTTCCAAGCATCTTTTCATGCTTGCGTAATTCTGCCAATTCTGCTGCAAGCATATTTGCCTTTTGCATTTCATTGTTTTTTTGTGCCTCAATAATCTTGTCAAATATTGTGTTGTTTCGCTGCTGTATTTTTTTATACATAGAATCAAGTTTAATCAATGGAATG
This sequence comes from Candidatus Nitrosopumilus sp., assembly GCA_049607285.1. Lineage (GTDB taxonomy): Archaea > Thermoproteota > Nitrososphaeria > Nitrososphaerales > Nitrosopumilaceae > Nitrosopumilus. Next base: position 198 of record JBMYWJ010000072.1, on the reverse strand, counting down.
TTGAGCTGTTTTATTGCTTCAGCAATACGTGGTTTTAATGGGGCATCTTTATGTATTAAATGAAATAGTTTTTCCTTGCGGGATTTTGATGCAGTAGAGCGTTGCCAACTCTTTTCAAAAAAATTCCCCATATCACAGATTAATTAATTGTTTGATTTTAAATTTCACATGTAAAATAATATTGATTTAGTTGATCGT
>JBMYWJ010000071.1:0-3531 GCA_049607285.1 Candidatus Nitrosopumilus sp. | reverse complement strand
TTTGACCTTGTTCCAAATTGCAGCCAAAAATTATCTGAATTGTCCATTCATTTAGGAAGCATTGTATTGGATTCTGCTGCGCTTACAAAGGCAAGATTTGATTTTGGTCAGTCAAATGAAGAATCTTCTACCTTACTTAATGAAGTAAAGTTGATGGTAGACTCTAAAATAAGTAAGCAGTATCCTAATCTTGATTTTTTTAAATTATGCAATACTTGACTTTACTTAACTCTAGACGAAATTTTTCAAAGGATCTTGATCTTATTAGGACCATATCTTCAAAAATTGATAAACAATTATCTGAAAATAAATCTCCTAATTTGGGAAAAATAAACAAACTCTCTATAGAAGAATTACAGGATTTGGATAAAATTATTGGAATCGCTGATTTTATGTTGTGTAAATACGCAGATAAAAAAGATATGAGTGCTATTCTAAAGCATTTTGTATCTATTATTTCTGATACTGCTCATTCTCTTGAGGATTTAGATGATGAAATTTCTGAACTAATCATCTCTGCTGAGGATTCTATAAATCGAGTAAAAGAAATGCATATTCACATATCTGATAAATCTGAATTTACAACAAAATATAATGATGGTCCAGATTATGATGAAGAAGAAACAAGTCCAATTAATTTAACTAAATCTTCTATAGAGATTAACACAGTAGAATACCAACAAAATTCTCTAGGACATACTGCGTAGGTAATTAAGATGAGTTTAGCCCCACAAGAATTAGAAAACACAGCAAGCAAATATGCTTCTGAAGCTATCAAATTTGATTCACAAGGCGCGCGTGGAATGGCAGTTACTCATTATCAACATGCAATTGATGCACTTGTAAAACTACTACAACTTTATCCTAACAGTAAACTAAACCCAATCTACAAAGAACGATGTAATTCTTATCATAATAGAATTAATGCATTACAGCAGGCTCATGGCGTTGAACCTGCAGTGGATCCAAAAGCTTCTGATGAAGATCAAAAAGCATCAGTAAAGCGACAAGAGGCAGAAAATGATTTTGAAGAACTTGTAATGAAAGAAAAACCTGATGTTACTTGGAATCAAGTAATTGGGTTAGAAGATGCTAAGAGTGCATTACGTGAATCAATTGTATATCCTACTAAAAGACCTGATCTATTCCCGCTTGGTTGGCCTAAAGGAATGCTATTGTATGGGCCACCTGGTACCGGAAAAACAATGCTTGCAGCTGCTACTGCAAATGAAATGGATGGATACTTTATCAATGTCGATGCATCCTCTATGATGAGTAAGTGGTTAGGTGAGGCAGAGAAAAATGTCTCAAAATTATTTGTAATGGCACGACAATATGCTGAAAAAGAAGGAAAACCTGTAATTTTGTTTGTTGATGAAGTTGATTCATTGTTAGGCTCGAGAAATAGTGAAGTAGGTGGAGAGGTAAGAACTAAAAATCAATTTTTGACTGAGATGGATGGGGTTAATGGTAAAGGTAAAGATTTGATGTTATATGTGATTGGAGCTACAAATAAGCCATGGAGTCTTGATTGGCCTTTCTTAAGACGATTCCAAAAAAGAATTTACGTATCATTACCAACTCAAGAAGCTCGAGAAAGCCTCTTTGAACAATATACCGAACCTCTAAGAAAAGACTACAAAGTAAACTCTGATGACTTGGCAAAATTGTTTGACGGTTACAGTGCAAGTGACATTAAGGATGTCTGTCAGGCAGCACAAATCAAAACTGTTCATGAGATATTCAATGCTCCAAATTATCATGAACCAGTTGAAGGTGAGGAACCAGTACAACCCAGAGAACTTACTACAAATGATTTCAAAGAAATAATGGTAAGAAGAAAACCTAGTGTGTCTTTAGAGATGATTCGAGCTTACCACAAGTGGAGTGAAGAATTCCAAGCCCTCTAAGAAATTTCAAGTTTTCTTGCGATCAATTTGTCTTATTTTTACTTCACACAAAACTTAAATTCGTATTCATAAGGACTTTACGAGGGTCACAATTACTATACGGAAATCAATTCATGCAAAAAAGTTTGGAAAACTAATTTTTGATGATGGAACTGTTCTCGATGGTCATGGTTTTGGTTATTCTACAACTGTTTTTGGTGAAATTGTTTTTAATACGGGGATGGTTGGCTATAATGAAACACTCACAGATCCATCCTATAATGGCCAAATTCTTACCTTGACTTATCCTTTGGTTGGAAATTATGGTGTACCTGATCCATCGACCAAAGACAAAGACGGTATTTCTAAATTCTTTGAATCTGAAAAAATTCAAGTTCGTGGACTCGTAGTTCATGAACTATCTTTGACTGCTAGTCATTGGAATCTTTCTATGACTCTAGATGAATGGTTACACAAGGAAAAGATCCCTGGAATTTCAGGAATTGACACACGTGCCTTGACAAAAAAACTCCGAACTTCTGGTGTAATGATGGCTGCTTTGGTGGTTTCTGATTCCAAAATTGATGTTGAGCACGTAAAAAAACAACTCAAGGCAGCTCCTCATTACGATTCTGAGCAATTCATGAACGTAGTTTCAACAAAACAAGAGCAAGTTTATGGGGATGGGGAAAAGTCTGTTGTAGTCATTGATACTGGTGCAAAAAATGCAATTTTGAGAAATCTTTGTGAAATCGGTTATAAGGTAATTAAACTTCCATGGAATACCTCTTATGAAAAAATAATGTCATTTAATCCAAAGGGCGTGGTAATTAGTAATGGTCCTGGTGATCCACAAAAATGCCCCGATACAATTGAAACAGCTAAAAAATTAATTACTAATAATATTCCTACATTGGGAATTTGTTTAGGTGCTCAAATCATTGGAATCGCAGGTAATACAGAAACTTACAAACTAAAGTATGGACATAGAGGACAGAATAAACCTTGTTTGAATCTCAAAAATAATCATGTTTATGTTACAAGTCAAAATCATGGATATGGCATTACTCCAGAGTCTCTTGAAAAATCTGAATTTAATTTATGGTTTACAAATGCTGATGACAAAACAGTTGAAGGAATAAAACATAAAAAACAAAATTGTATAGCAGTTCAATTTCATCCAGAAGCTGCACCAGGTCCTTATGATTGTAAATTTGTCTTTGATGAACTTGAACACCTTATGGGAGGAGGATCATCTGCCAAAGAATGAATCGTTAAAAAAAATTCTTGTACTGGGTAGCGGGGCCATTAAAATCGGAGAAGCCGGCGAGAGTCGCTAAAACGACCGTCAATTTGACTACTCCGGAAGCCAATGCCTCAAAGCAATACATGAAGACGGACTGAAAAGTGTATTAATCAATCCAAACATTGCAACAATTCAGACAGATACGAGATTTGCAGATCAAGTATATCTTCTTCCTGTAAACCCAGAATATGTAGAATCAATTATCGAAAAAGAAAGACCAGATGGGATTATGCTGGCATATGGGGGTCAAACTGCTCTAAATTGTGGTGTTAAACTAGAGGAATCTGGAGTTCTCCAAAAATATGATGTTAAAGTACTTGGGACTCAAATTAAAGG
>JBMYWJ010000070.1:0-3538 GCA_049607285.1 Candidatus Nitrosopumilus sp. | reverse complement strand
AGTCTATATGGGATACAAAGACACAATTCGTCAGAAACTCAACGTATTTAGAATGAATTTACTTGGTTCCAAAGTTCACCCAGTAAAATCAGGCTCTAAGACATTAAAAGATGCAATTAATGAAGCAATTCGTGATTGGATTACAAACGTAGAGAGTACGTATTACCTTTTAGGGTCTGCAGTAGGTCCACATCCTTATCCAGTCATGGTAAGAGATTTTCAAAGTGTGATAGGAAATGAAATTAAATCACAAATGAGAAAAATTAACAACAAAACACCAGACAATGTGATTGCCTGTGTTGGTGGGGGCTCAAACGCAATTGGAACATTCTATCCTCTTGTTGATACCAATGCTGAAATTATAGGAGTGGAAGCAGCAGGTCAAGGATTAAGATCAAAATTGCATTCAGCTACATTATCAGCAGGAAGTAAAGGAGTGCTGCATGGAATGATGACATATTTACTTCAAGATGATCAAGGACAAATTACAGAGACTCACAGTATTTCAGCAGGGCTGGATTATCCAGGAGTTGGACCTGAGCATGCTTACTTTAAAGATACAAAACGAGTAAAATATCATTCTGCAACAGATATGGAAGTAATTGATGCATTTCTGCTACTTACAAGAACTGAAGGGATTATTCCAGCATTGGAATCAGCTCATGCAATAGCTGAAGCAGTAAAAGTAGCACAAAAAGGTAAAAAATCTGAATCAATTGTTGTGACACTTTCAGGAAGAGGAGACAAAGACGTCGAAGAAGTACAAAATTATTTGAAGAAAAATGTCAAAGATTAAAGAGAAGTTTTTAGAACTAGAGGGCAAAAACCAAAAGGCTCTAATCGCATACATTATGACTGGATTTCCAAATGATAAAGCAACAATTTCAACAGTGCGAGGATTAGTAAAAGGAGGAATAGATATTATAGAATTAGGGTTTCCTTTTTCTGATCCTTTAGCAGATGGCCCTGTTATACAAAATGCAAGCACAGTATCACTTGAAAAAGGAACAAAAATTAGTACATTTTTTAACACTGTAAAAAAAATCAGAAAAGAAACAGATGTTCCACTAGTGTTAATGACATACACCAACATCTTGTATCACACAGGATATTCAAAATTCATCAAAGATGCAAAAAAAGCAGGAATAGATGGATTCATCCTACCAGACATGTCAATTGAAGAATCAAAGGAATATCTTGAAGCAGCAAAGAATAACATAGATACAATATTTCTAATATCTCCAAATACCAATAAAACAAGAATACAAAAAATAGCAAATGCATCATCAGGATTCCTGTATCTTGTTGCAGTGTTTGGTACAACAGGAATTAAAACTGGAATTAAAAATTATACAATAAAAGCAATCAAAGAAGTAAGAAAACAAACAAAAGGGAAAATTCCAATTGGAGTAGGATTTGGTGTTTCAACCCCTCAAGATGTAAGAAAATACATCAGTGTAGGAGCAGATGCAGTAATTGTTGGGAGTGCATACTTGAAAATAATTGAAAAGACGTCTCAAAACAAACTAGAATCAAAGATTGCATCGTTTACAAAAAATCTCAAGAAACAAACAGTCCTTTAGAAAAAAATGAACCGTCAAAGGAAGGTGGTCAAGTTTCCATACTGTCACAGAGAGGGGAGCTCAATATCAGTTGTGACCACCACCTGGATGTGTTCATATTACTATATTAAAAGAAAAATAAAAAAAACTCGCAAGAAATTCCTAAAATTTGTTAAAAAAAGACAATGTTTTTTGATAGATGTAAAGATCGTTTTATCTCAACCAGAGAAAACTAAATGAACTAAAATCAGTCAAGAACAAACAGATACTAAATGACGTAATTGATATTTCAATCAACAATGATCGGCAAAACATACAAAAACCCTATATTCGTTTCATTGATGTGCAGACAAAGTATATTTTTGTCACAGGCGGTGTGATGTCTGGCCTTGGAAAAGGTGTTACAACGTCCTCAATTGCAAAATTACTTCAAATAGCAGATCAAAAAGTTTCATGTATCAAAATAGATCCATATCTCAATTACGATGCAGGTACAATGAATCCTGTAGCACATGGAGAGGTCTTTGTTACTGAAGATGGGGGAGAATGTGACATGGACATTGGAAATTATGAAAGATTTCTAAATCAAGACATTCCAAAAAGCCACAACATTACAACCGCACAAGTATACTCCTCAGTAATTAATGCCGAAAGAAAAGGAGAGTATTTGGGAGCATGTGTTCAGATTATTCCACATGTGACTGATGAGATAAAAAACAGAATTAAAAAAATTGCAGAAGATGAGAAACTAGATTTTTTGATTGTAGAATGTGGTGGAACAGTTGGAGATATAGAGTCCTTACCATTTTTGGAGTCACTTAGACAAATGAGAGTAGAGGAGGGACCACAAGGAGTAATCTTTGTTCATGTAACATTAGCGCCATCACTGGATGTAGTAGGAGAACAAAAGACAAAACCAACACAATATAGTGTACAAGAATTAAGAAGAATAGGAATTCAACCAGACTTTTTAGCAGTTAGATGTACGTTACCACTAGAAGAAAAAACAAAGAGCAAAATTGCAATGTTTACAAACGTAACAATAAATGATGTTTTATCATGTCATGATGCTAAATCAATCTTCGAGGTACCTCAGATACTGTATGATCAAGGAATAATGGATTCAATATTTAAAAAATTTGGAAAAGTTGGGATGGTAAATACTTCAACTAACTGGAACAAATGGAATTACATTGCATCAAGTATGGTAAATCACGAAGAATGTAAAATAAAAATTGCAATGGTTGGAAAATATGTAATGCTTGCTGACAGCTATGTAAGCGTCAATCATGCATTAAAACACGCAGGAGCTAAAATTGAAAAATCAGTAGACATTGATTGGATTGATTCAGAGTCAATTACAGATTGGAATATTTTATCAAATTACAATGGGATTTTGGTCCCAGGAGGATTTGGCACTAGAGGGTCTGAAGGAATAATTCAAACCGCAAACTATGCAAGAGAAAAAAACATACCTTATCTTGGGATATGTTTTGGATTTCAATTAGCGGCTATTGCGTTTGGAAGAAATGTTTTGAAATTAGAGGATGCAAATTCTACTGAAATAAAATTGGATGTAAAAAATCCCATAGTGGATTTATTACCAGAACAAAGAAACATTTCAGATAAAGGTGGCTCCCTTCGATTAGGTGCAAACGAAATAACGATCAAAAAAGAAACAATTGCAGAGAAAATTTACAATTCATCTACGATTAGTAAGAGACATAGGCACAGATATGAAATTAATAAAGAATACATTTCAGAATTTGAAAAAAATGGCCTCATTTTTTCAGCAGAGAGTGATGGAGGAAGAAGGATGGAGATGCTTGAAATCCCATCACACAAATTCTATCTAGGAGTACAATTTCATCCAGAATTTAATAGTCGTCCGGGATTTCCAGAGGAGTCTTTTGTAGAATTTATCAAAGCTGCATCTACAAAATAACTTAGATGTAATGTTGAAATACAGAAAAAAG
>JBMYWJ010000069.1:0-3548 GCA_049607285.1 Candidatus Nitrosopumilus sp. | reverse complement strand
AAACAAAAAATTGATCCTGGACATGGGGGCATGTCTTCTCATGAGTCATATCCTAAAGAAGAGATTCCTGCAGTATAGAATTAATTCAGATTAATCTTATTTACAATGACATGATTGTAAATTACAAATCCAAATTTATCTTTCTTAGTTAATTAGTTGGCATTTTATATGGTTTGATAGAAATTTTTTAATATTGTCTGCTAATATTAAATCCATAAATTTTGTAGTTTTGGGAAAGCAAGACATTGCAGCTGATTTTGGGAAAAAAGGAACCGTAACTGATCTTTCCCTTTACGACCGAAAAGAATCTGAAATTATCAAAACATGGGTTACTCCAAGTGGCTTTCCAGATAAAATACAACCATTGTTTCAAGCAATTAACTTGGCAGAATTTGTTATCTTCTATGTAGACAAATTAGACAAGTTTACTGGAGAGCAAATTATTGCACTTGATTCATTACAAAAAAAACATGGTATTCTTTCTCACACATTTGAGGTCGATGAGTCAAAACTTGATGCAATGATCAAAGGAACTGTAGTTGAAAAATATGTCCAAGTTGATCAAGATAAGATAAAAGAAGCAATGGACAAGATGGAACCTCTTTCAAGCGAAGGGCGACCTGAGATGGTAATTGATCATTGTTTTGATGTCAAGGGTGTTGGTACTGTAATTTTAGGAAAGGTAACTAATGGAAAAATAAAACAATATGATAATCTTAAATTGTATCCTGCAGGAATATCTGTCCTTATCAAATCAATCCAAATGCATGATGACCCTGTTGGTGAATCCATCTTTCCTGCACGAGTGGGATTGGCAGTTAAAGGAGTAAAACCCGATGAAGTAGCACGTGGAGATATAATCTCCAGTGATGATAACGACATTCAATTAGATGTAGTGACTGAGCTTGAACTTGATTTTAAAAAAAACCCTTTCTACAAAAGCGAAATCACTGAAAATCAAGGATGCTTAGTTAATATCGGCTTACAAATAAAGGCAGCAAAATTCACTTCGATATCTCCTCTCAAGCTTGTATTTGAAAAGCCAATAGTGTGTAAACAAGATCAAATTGCAGTAATTTTAAAACCTGAATCTCCCACCATTAGGATTCTTGGTAGTGGAAAAATTATGTAATTATGGGACTAATTTAATAAAATCAGATATGTTAACTTGTTATGCGTGGATTAATGATGGGCAGATTTCAACCTTTTCATCTGGGTCATTTAGATTTAGCAAAACAAATTCTTGCAGAATGTGATGAAGTAATTATCGCCATTACTAGTTCCCAATTTAATTATCTTGAAAAAGATCCATTTACTGCAGGTGAAAGAATTGAGATGATTCACAATTCTCTAAAGGAATCTTCACTTGATTTAACTCGGTACTTTATTGTGGCCCTTGAAAATCAATTTAATGTTGCCACATGGGCATCTTATCTAAAATCTGCATTGCCTTATTTTGATAAAGTGTATAGTGGAAATGATTATGTTTCAATGTTGTTATCTGATTCTGGTATTTCCGTTGTCAAACCAAAATTTTTAGATAGAAATCAATACAATGCAACAAAAATTCGTCAAATGATAATTTCTGATGAGAACTGGCAAGATCTTGTTCCCAATACTGTCTCTGAATTATTGATAAAAATTAATGCAAAAAATCGATTGGACGTAATCTCTAAATCTGATACAAATCCTACTAAACATTAATGGAACCCGTACGTGCTTGTCCGATTTGTCCTAAATGTGGTTCCAAGAGATTTGTCCGACTTGCTGGAACAAAAGTTACTGTAAAATGTAGATCTTGTGATAAAGTTATTGAAATCTAAATTTACTAGTGTTTTCTTTTGATGTTATTTTAGAATAAGGCCTGTTGTTTGATGGAATATTCGATCACATAACATCACAAGGATTTATTGGCAGTCTGATTCCTAAATGGATGAATCATTTCTTAAATTTTGGAGGTATTCAATCGTTTTATCATGTAATATTTTATCTGTCATTTCTCAAAATATCTCTATAGCAAAGAAAAATAAAGATTTGATCTACAAAAATAGAAAAAAATCATTAGAATTCAAATGATCTTTTATCGTAACAAAATCTAAATTTCATAGTTAATATTTGCAGTATTTTTACACAAAATATGGCAAAAACATGGAAAGATAATGATATTAGTCTTGATCCAATAATGGATCAAACAGTAGCAGTAATCGGTTATGGAATACAAGGTGACGCTCAAGCAAATAACATGAAAGACTCTGGTCTTAAGGTCGTTATTGGTCTAAAAGAAGGAGGTAACAGCTGGAAAAAGGCTGAATCTGATGGTCACAAAGTTATGTCAGTGGCAGATGCTACAAAGCAAGCAGATATCATTCATGTTTTAATTCCCGATATGATTCAAGGCCAAGTTTACAAAGATGAAATTGGCCCCAATCTTTCTGAAGGAAAAGCATTATCATTTTCTCATGCAGCTGCTATCTATTGGAAATGGATTGAGGCGCCAAAGAATATTGATCTAATTATGGTTGCACCTAAAGGCCCTGGCTCCAAAGTCAGAGAGACATATCTTGATAATTTTGGAACCCCTTCAATTATTGCAGTAGAACAAGATTTTACCGGCAAGGCTTGGGATAGAACATTAGGAATTGCAAAAGCAGTTGGAAGTGCAAGAGCTGGACTAATTCAAACAACTTTCAAAGAAGAGGTGGAAACTGATTGGTTTGGAGAACAAGCAGATCTTTGTGGTGGTGCTGCTTCTATGGTAACTAATGCATTTGAAACTTTAGTTGAAGCAGGGTATCAACCAGAAATTGCGTACTTTGAGGTTTTACATGAACTCAAACTTATTGTAGATATGATCCAAAAGTATGGAATCAATGGGATGTGGAGACGCGTCAGTGAAACTGCAAGATATGGAGGACTAACTCGTGGACCCATGGTTATGGATGCTGCCAACAAGACAAACATGAAAAAAGTTCTAACTATGATTCAAGATGGTACCTTTAACAACGAATGGATTTCTGAATATCAAAAAAATGGTAAAGATGCATTTGATAAATACATGAAACAGTATGACGAACATCAAATTGAAAAAGTTGGAAAAGAAATGCGAAAAATGATGTGGCCTGATTCCACAGAATAACAGTAAAAATTTCAAATAAGAATAGATTAATCTGTCTTATTTCATGTATTTTATTTACAAATTTATTAAAAATCCCTAATGTGAGATTTAGTAGTGATACTTAAAATTGATAAAATTTTGTTTAGTTTGATGTATGAATATTGCCAGTCTTGGAAAAAGAGATTGCGGCTACAGACTCTAGTTGAAATTGCTAGAAAAGAACAGAAATCCGGGTCTGAATTTGATAAAATATCTTTAAAATTAGATAATGAAATGCAAATTAGATGGAGATTAGTTCCAAGTACCAGAAAACAATATCTTGAAACAATAAAGAAGATCTTAGAAAACCAATTTGTTTTGGCACACTAGAATTTATCTATTTTCTGCAATTATGATATTACATACTTTTCTTTAGTTTCTGCTTTTTATCACA
>JBMYWJ010000068.1:3341-3554 GCA_049607285.1 Candidatus Nitrosopumilus sp. | reverse complement strand
AGGATAATTTTATGAAAAAGAAATTTACGCTATACAATAATTACAGTATGGAGAAAACTCACTTACAAATAGCGTTATAGGTTTTTTTAAAAAAATAATTTGTAAAGAAATTCATTTTATGAGATTGTTTATGAATTCATATTAATCAACAACTCAATTCTTGAAATAAATTAAGATTTCAAAATTTAAACTCTTTATTGTGTAAGGATTATG
>JBMYWJ010000068.1:0-3331 GCA_049607285.1 Candidatus Nitrosopumilus sp. | reverse complement strand
AAAAATATTAAAGATCATAGTGAAAATCTAACAAAATTAGGAACCAAGTTAACTAAAATTCAATTTAGTTACAAAGTAGAATACAAACCTTCAAAAATTTATTGGCAAAAAAGAATAGAGAATTTTGAAAAATACAAAGAGACAGGATTGGATTACTATAACGAAGTATATTCTCTAATGAATTTAATTAACAAAGAGGAGTCTCAGATGTTTTTATTGCGTATTAGTAAATTTCATCAATTAGGATCAACGTTGATTGAGACAATGAAAAAAATCGAAAATAACCCATCAATCATAGATTCAAAGGACAGACAACAGAGTTTATGGAGTAAAAAAATTAAAGAACAGATAACTGAGCACAGTGATGATTGTCTTAATCATGAAAAAGAAATGAATTTTTTATTTAGAACATTTTATGAAAAATATTTAAAGAAAATTTTAGAGTAAAAAAACATCAATAAGCCAATTCAGACATATGTTTTGCATTTTTTAGAGATTCATTAAATTTTTCTTCAGACATTATGTTTTGTGAAGCATAAACACTTTTGAATTTTCTTCCATCATCTGCAAAAATTCCAACTACACATGCATCTTCCTCAATAGGGTATTTTTTCATACATGCATAAACTGCAGCAGATGAAGGGCTAATTAGAAGATCATCTTTTTCAAAAACTTCATTAACTACAGAGAATGCTTCATTATTATCAACAGAAACCCAATCATCAACAACACTTTCTCGTTTTAAAAATAAATCAGGTTTTGCAGATTCTTCAAAGTTTCTCCATCCTTGAATTAGATGATTTTGTTGGGGTTGACATCCAATTATTTTTACGTTAGGGTTTTTTTCTTTAAGAAAGGTTCCAATCCCAGTGATCGTTCCACCAGTACCAACTCCAGTAAAGAAATGAGTCACTTTACCTTCTGTTTGTCTCCAAATTTCAGGTCCGGTACCAACATAATGTCCTTTAAAATTTGCTTCATTAGCATATTGATTTGGAGAATAATATGTATCAGGTCTTGAGGAGGCAATAGATGTTGCAAGTGCAATACTTTGATCAGTTCCAGAACCAACTTTTGGACACAAATCATCACTGGTTTCAAATATTTTTGCACCAAGGTTTCGTATGATTTCTTTTGTTTCATTACTGGCTTTTTCTGGAATAACAATCTCCACTTTATAACCCAAAACATTAGCAATTCCAGTTAATGCAATTCCAGTATTCCCAGAGGTAGGTTCAATTATTATGCTCTTGCCTTTTGTTAAGATTCCTTTTTCTTCACCATCTTTAATCATCCAATATGCAGCTCTATCTTTGACAGATCCAAATGGGTTGTATCCTTCCAATTTTGCAAAGTATTCAAGATTATTGTGAGAAAGAGAGCCTAACTTTAGAAGAGGAGTATTGCCAACTCTATTTAGGATATCATCAGTTACAATAGTCATGATTTTTACTATTTTATCTTTTTAATTTGAAATGTAATTACATTTCCATCTTTAGACATATCTAACAATTCATGACCGTTCCGCGTAACCCATCGTGAAATATCATCCTCTGCAGCCGGATCATCAGCAGAAACGGTTATGATTTGACCTACTTGCATTCTTTCGATTTCAATTTTGGTTCTAAAAACAGGTTCTGGGCAAAACAATCCAGTTGCATCTAATTTCTTTTCAGTTGATTCAGACATATAGATCTACTTGATCAAAAGCGTTTTGTCATATTAAAATCTATTTGAGTTTTGTGTAAAAGTAGGTATAGCTAACAAACAGATCATAAATTTAAGAAAATAATTTAGGATTGAATTATAATGAAAATATTTTATCAAATTAGTGGACAACACAATGAGATCACTTTTGAAGTTTCCTTATTGATAAAATTAATCCAAAGGCAATCATTAAGATCAACATAGGAAACAAGAGGAGAAAAGGAGTTACTAATTGTGAATTTTGTTGACATGAAAATAATTTTCCAACTGCCAAATTAGTGAGAGATAATGCATCATCATAATTATTTTCAGTTAGTAATTTTGTTTGAGCATTGTAAAGTATTTCTTCAATTTGGATAAATTTCTCATATGAATAATCACATTCTGGAAGAAGTAATAGCAGAGTATCGATTTTTCCAGACAATTTATCTATTTTTGTACTCTCATAATCAAATAAAAGAATAGTTAAAGAAATTATTCCAACTGTAAATAATATCAAACCCAAGTATTGCGTATTAACTTTCATATAAAGAGAAGATAGTATTCATTTGTTTTAACATTGTATTACAGTTTATCACAGAGCCATTTTGAACATAGTAGCAAGATTTCGATCTTTCATAAAACTCGGATCCTTATTTTGAAAATTTATTTTATGTGAAATTCGTTTCATAAGATAAATAGCAATCCTATAGAACAAAGACCACAAATGGCTGTTTTGATTTGAATCATATATTCGAAGCAATAATGTCAAAAGCCACTTGGCGTTTGGGTAATGTTCAGAAATATAATCCATCAAGTATTCTTTAGAGTTATTAATTTTATATTTAAGATGATCAAGTGTTTCACCTTGCAACGCATAACCTGTTTGAAAAATTTCAATTTTACCATGTTTCATAGCATGTAAGACATCATCAAGATTGTTTTCAGAATCAACAGCATTAACACATCTTCCCAAAGTAGATAAAACATGAGAATCACTACCAGCTACTTGAATCATATCATTATCCAAAGCAAATTCAGTGGCACGCGCATTAGATAAAATATCTACGTTGTTGCTATTGAAAACCTCAACCATATCACATTTTTTTGCATTAGTACGTAATGCATCAAGTAAGCTAAAAGGATGAGGTGCAGAAGACACACCTCCCTGTTTATTGATTTCATCGATCACTTCATCAATAGATATTCCAGGTGTGATTACATCATGAATTCCATATGCTAAAACATGAGCACCAGTATCAATTGTAATTTCTTCGGCTGGTAAAACATTGATGTTCTTGAATTTGGCATGATTGTTTTTGTATTCCAATAATTGATGATAACCATCCAAGGTATTATGATTGGTAACAAAGATGGCATCTAATCCCAATTCGTATGATCTGTTTAATTGATCTAGAATAGAAACATTACAATCATATGGAGGTTCATCATCTCCAACGTGAAAATTTGAGAATAAATTGTGACAGTGTAATTCAGTTTTTATTGACATTTCAAAAACAATCTTTGTCTTTAGATTATAATCCTATTGAAAAAATAAAAATACTATCTAAAAAGATCTTCATTTTCAGATCGAATTAATTCATCTATCAAATAATCTTCCAGTTTAAACGAGTAATCACGGATA
>JBMYWJ010000067.1:0-3570 GCA_049607285.1 Candidatus Nitrosopumilus sp. | reverse complement strand
CTAAAATGGATTCAGAACATACAATGAAACATTCTGATTCAATGATGCCCATAGGTTCTATGGATATGCATACTATGATGGAAAGAATGGACAAAATTCATGAAAAACACCAAAAACACATGATGCACTCATGGGATTCCATGACATCAAGGCTACTGTATCTAATGCCGTGGAAATAATGCATCAAATGGGTAATCCCGAAGTTCTGGAATCACTGAACAAAGTTAAAGAAACTACTAGTAAGGTCAATGAGATCATACAAGGTCTCCAAACACCAGAAATGGTAAAAAATATCGAAAACTTTCGTTTAATTTCAGAAAATATGAATGAAGCCTCCATAAAGATACAAAATACCATGTATCATCTAAGAGAGACAGGTCTTATTGATGAAACAACAGATGCAATAAAATCTGCCAAAGAACAAATTAATTCTTTTTCCAATGATGGTAATAATGGAGTTACTGGTAAAGATATTCGTGATGTGACCGTTACAGCTAAAGAAATGCTAGTATCTGTTAAAGATCTAATCAATGAATTAACAGTAACTGTAATATCTTCCAAAAAATCTGAAATTATTTGTAACGCTGAAGACACCATTAACGAGATGTCTGATATTTACAAGACAGTGTCTCAAGTAGATTGATAAATTTTGTAAATCTACCACTTTTCTCATTTGACAAATACTAATGAAAGTTTGATATCCTTTTGACATTACTTTTACCAGCAGAATTTTTGATATACAACTTGTCATAAGTTGGATGAAATGAACTCTAGAATTTGTTTTTAAAAACTACTTTGTCTAATGATAATTGACCACCACGTGGATTTGCAGGCTCTATTGCTTTTCCAACGACTATCATTAAAACAATTAAATGATTTTCTGGCAAATTTATTATTTCAGATAATTCATCATATTCAAAACCAACCATAGGACAAGAATCAAGACCCATTTGTCTTGCAGCAAGCATTATAGTTTGTCCCGCAAGTCCACAGGAACGAATTGCTTCATCTCGTTGATTTTGAATATTATCAAAATACTTTGCATGAAGAGCATTTTTCACGTATTCTTGTTTTTCCGAAGTATGGTTTTTCCAATATCTCAAAGGATCTTCCTTCCATGCATTCATGTTACCACATAAAATAATGACCAGAGACCCATCAGCTGGTTGAGGCTGATTACGTGCAGCTTTACTAATTTTATCTTTAACTGATTGCTCAGTGACTGTGACAAATCTCCAATTCTGTTGATTATAGCTTGTAGGAGATAAAATTGCTAATTCCATTAATGAATTGACCTGCTCAGAAGTCATTTTATATGTACTATCAAATTTTTTTATTGCTCGTCTTGTGTTAATTGCTTCAAATGTGTTCATGAGAATTAATGACTTGAAAAATTTTTTGTAATTTAATTGATTAGGTTACAAAAATTCTACAAAAAATGAGATTTGAGTAGTATGTAAACTCCACAAACGAATCAAATCTTTACTTTTCGAGTAAGTTATGTGTTATTTTTAATTAGTATGAATAAATTTTTCTTACAGAAGTTCAAAATCTTATTAGTAAGAATTTACTATAATAATTAATAATCATGGCTAAAATAAAAATACGATCGGGAAGAGGTACAAGAATTATTGAAGTTGATAATAATGCTAAAAATTGGGCAGGTTCAGAATTTAAAAAAATTCAAGAAGCAAGAAAAAAAAAATATCAAGACAAGTATGTTACTGTAGGACGAGGAACTGGAAAAATAAAGTTTGGTGATATTCCAACAACTACCACCAAATCAACTAAAGGTATGTGGATTAGTTCTGGAAGAGGCACAAAAAAGAAACAACTGTGATGCCTCCTCATCAATCAAAAATATGTGATAGATAGATAGGAATTATTCATTTTCCTAGTATTATGAATAATAATAGAAAAAAATTGTTGTAATTATTTGAAAGAACGTACTTTACGAACAACTCTGTTATGATCTAGGGACGCGGCAGTAGTTACATACAAGATGTGATTCTTTCCAGCAGGAATAACTATTCTCTTAACTTTGTCATATTCTGCAACTACATATTTGCATGGTCCAAGTGACTTCAACAGCTTTTTTCTCTGCTTCCAGTCATTTGCTGCAGCTTTTAATGATGCCAGACTTTGTTTTTTTGACACCAATATGTTTACTCTCTTTGAACGCGCTGAAAATACTAATTTACCTTTTAGATCGCACACACTGACGATTCTTACAGATGGGCTAATCTTTAAAATTTTTTCAACTGCTTCATGAATTTCCATAATTGAAAGAAAACGTCCTAGATGATAAAATTTTCTAAATTTTTTTAAATATTAATTTTGGTTACTCTTAGAAGGTTTGAGATTTGTTCCTTGATACAAAGTAATGCAAATTATCTCTTTTCTTGTTTTAACTGTATCGGGCCAAAACTACTGTATTTTAGGGTTAAAATACAAATTCAATAGCATTACTAACTAATCATGGAGAAAATCTGCTGGTCTAACACTGACGATTTTAATAATGCCGAATTTGTCATAGTGGGAATTCCAGATGAATCTAAATCACATGCGTTAAGGAAAGGAACAGAAGAAGCCCCTATCAAAATACGTGAAATCTCTAATTTATATGATTCATACAAACGAGATGGAAAAGTATCAACTGCACGTCCATTTTACGGTTCTGAAAAAAAAGTTTATGATATTGGAAATATTACTAGAGAAAAAATTGAAAAAATATACAATACAATTTCTTGTTCTTCAAAAATTCCTATCTCTTTAGGTGGAGATCACTCTATTACTAGAGATATAATTAACTCCATGACAAAACAACTTGGAAAAATCTCTTTGGTGTATTTTGATGCTCATCCTGACTTTGTAAGTTCAACTGTAAATTATTACGGTTCTG
This sequence comes from Candidatus Nitrosopumilus sp., assembly GCA_049607285.1. Taxonomy (GTDB): domain Archaea; phylum Thermoproteota; class Nitrososphaeria; order Nitrososphaerales; family Nitrosopumilaceae; genus Nitrosopumilus. The sequence continues at coordinate 668 of JBMYWJ010000067.1, read as the reverse complement.
TGGTAAATGATATTCTTTCAAATATAGAAATAGACTCTAGTATTCAAATAGGAATTAGAACTCCTGAACAAGAAGAGCTGGATAATATTAAAAAATATAATCTACATGTAATTACACCTAGTGATATAGCAGAAAAGGGAATCAAACAAGTTGCAAACTCACTATTGGACAAATTAGGGGATAAGGTGTATGTTTCGTTTGATATGGATTGCATTGATCCTGCTTATGCACCAGGAGTTTCTGTTCCAGTTCCTATGGGCTTAAGTAGCACTGATGCAGTTTATCTTTTACAAGTAATTGCAAAAAAAGGAATTATAGGAATGGACATTATGGAAGTATGTCCTCATTTTGATGTAAGAGATAGAACTTCTCATTTAGCTTCTAGGATTATTGCTGAAGTACTTTATTCATCAGGAGAAAATAACTTGGTTAACTTTGAGAATGAATAAAAATAGAATAATACTACGGCAAATAACTCCGGAAAAATTCTAAAATTCGACTCTTTTAATATGGTGAATTATTTTCTAATACTATGAACATTATTGTTTTGTCTATTTTTAGTATATTAATTACAGGAACAATGGGTGGATGAAGTTGTTCCAAAATGGATAGGCAGGTTAGGTGGTACTGATCTGTTTACATATGATCATTGTTGGAAGATCTCTGAA
>JBMYWJ010000066.1:0-3834 GCA_049607285.1 Candidatus Nitrosopumilus sp. | reverse complement strand
TTAACGGATTGTCAGTTTTTACACTAAAATTGTATGATGTGTTATCTGCCGAACTACAAATTGGGATAAACTGTGCATAGGAATCAAGAAGTTTAATTTCCTGTTCTTGTTTATTGTAATTGTTATTGTCTTGGTCAGGATATATTGAAATTGATGGATCACTGCTAAGCTGAGACCCCTGCATATATTCAATTTCATGTCTTACTGTGTCTACTGCTTTTCTATAAATTATGGGTGCCCATTCTTCCTCACAATCACTAAACTCATGTCTTAATTCCACATATGACTTTCCATTTAATTGATTTAGTTGATTGGAATTATAATTGTTAGACTGGGTTTGCAGGGTACTTTGCATGTCTTTTTTGTACCAAGAATTTGTAACCTCAAATATGATATTCTTAGGATAACTATTCCAATCAGGTTGCAAATGAACATAAACCACATATTTGTTATACACTTGTTCTGTAGATACAAATAACTCATGTCCAAAAAAAGCATTTACAAAAATTATTAAAAATGCTATGGATGGGATTATCACATAGAGATATTTTTTCATTTTTTTACCTTAAAAATACAAAAGAAAGGATTATACAAATTACAATAAAATCTGTCTTCTTTTAGAACAAGGTCAAAGGACCCATATTTTATATCTGATTTACTCTTGATTATGTTCATAATTTACTACCTGATAACGTTGAATTAATTTTGTTCTGCATAATATTGCTATATTTTTAGATATGTCTTGTTCATGATGTCCAAATTTCTTTTCAGAATTTAAAATCAACGCTACTTTTTTCCTATTTTAGTTAACTCTGGTTTAGCAAGATTCTCTTAAAGTATTACTAGTAAAAAATTTCATGATAAAACCCAGTGTAATGTTACCTGTGTCTAAAATGCCTACTGATGCAGATCTTAAAAAACTGAAAGATTACTTTAAGGAAATGCCTATTGAAGAAATCCTAACTGGATTAAAATTTGCAAAGAATAGGTGGTCTGCAAAAGATGCCGGAACATTGAAAGTAGGAAGAAAGAGCATTATTCAAAAAGAAACACACTCTGTAACTGCTGAACAAGCTCAATGGAGATTAAAAAATTGGAAGATGATGATTGCAAATTATCGTCGACGTGGATACAGCTATCCTACTATTTCTAGAATAAAGAAAATTCTTATTCAGAAAAACAAAAAGAAATTAAAATGAAATTGCTGTAATGTACCTAAATGAGTATGTCTGATCTTTTCTCAACAATCTGATGTTTTAGACTGTCTGGAATTTCTGGAATGGATGATTTTGTTTGACCTGCAATTACACCATGTGCTTCTTCTAGAATTGCAAGTGTGTCTGAATTTGTTTCATTTCCAACATTAAATGTATCTCCCATTTCTACTGATGATCCTGACATAACATCTCCAAGTATTTCAGACAAATCCTCCATCGAAGCATTTGCTTCTGGCATAATTCCATTGAGTGAAGGACTAAGTCCTTTGATAATTGACATACATGGACTAAGTGTTACAACTACATCTCCTAATTCTGACACTGTATCCAATCTAAGCTTGACTTGCTCCATGGATAATCTTGCTCCACTTACCATATTTTTCATTTTTCTAACTTGAGTTAATTCACCTGCATATGCTTTGGCATAACTAATCTTGTTGTTTCTTTGGGCATTGACAATCTTTTCAAATATTGCATCATGTTTTTTTTGTAATTTTTCATCAATTGAATGTAGTTTTGAAATCTGAAATTGTAATTTTTTTTGCGCCATGTCAATCTTATTTTTCAGTGGTTCCTCAGGCTTTACTCTTCCCATTACTTTTTGAGATATGCTTTCTCTACCTGGGTTATTCCAAGAATTACTAATCATGCCTGTTTTCCTCTATTTGCCTTGAAATTTTTGTTATAAACAAATTTGTCACCAAGTCTATTGTAACTGGGGTTACAACTAGTGATGGTTACACTATCCAAACGTAAATGTGAATATTTGAAATCCTTGACCTTTTACCTTTATCTCCATAATATGTGATGAGCTATCTTCTGAACTCACAATATTGTAGAGATTAGGTTCTGAGGCTCTCAGAATGCTATTTGATGTAATGTCTGATCCTGAATACTTTGCAGGAAGTGGTTCTCCATCAAGCAATATCTCCAATTCTGCCTCTCTATCTGTAACAATGTTTACCTCTTTTGCATTATACAAAAGTTTGATTGTCCCTATCTCCGATATTAATTCCATGCTGTCTTCGTGGTTTTTCCAATCTCCTGTCAAGTAAAATTTATGCAAGTCTATGTTGTCTGGCTCGGAATATGTAACTGTCTTTCCAGGTTGGAATCCTTCATTACTTCCTAGTTGATTTCTATTTTGTGCAAACTGGTAGCCAAAATATAATTCTGGAGTTCTAAATAGCGTGTGTTCAAATTCATCTATGTCTACAAGTGGTACCGCAGATACCGTTTGAATTCCAAGTGCAGTAGATCTCTCTTCAAGAAGTTGTTGAATGACTTTTTCAGTTTCTTGATATCCTCCTTCTCCAATGTGATCGTATCTGATGTATCCTTCATGGTCTGCAATGTATTTTCTTGGCCAATATCTATTTTCAAATGCTTTCCACGTTTCCATGTCATTATCTAAAACAACTGGATAGTCTATTCCATGTTTGTCAATTGCCATCTTTACATTTTTAGGATCTTTTTCAAATTCAAATTCTGGGGAATGAATTCCAATAATTACAAATCCCTCATCTGCATACTTGTCATTCCATGCGGTAATGTATGGAAGTGTTCTAATACAATTTATACAACTATATGTCCAAATGTCGTACAGAACTACCTTGTCCTTTATCTCTTCATTTATCTTTTCAGGTGTGGTATTCAGATAATGTGCAATCCCTACAAGTTCTGGTGCAATTTTGTACTTTGACTTGTCTATTTTTGTAATACTGTTGCCATCATTTGAAATTATTTCAGATTCAAACTCTTCATCAAATGATGAAAAAATTGTGCTCATCACACCTACTCCTGTGGCAATCACAATTCCAAGAATTAATGCCGTTTTTACTTCTGATTTCATTTAATCATCATCATCCTAAAAATAGAAGTTCATTGAGAAGTGGAAAGTTTGCAATGTATGCTAATTGATTTGTAAATACCAGTATTCCTAAAACAATAATGAATCCTCCTAAAACTATATTATAATATTTGAGGTGCTTTCCCATTGAGCGAATTATTCTAGTTGCTCTAGAGTAAAACACTCCTATCAAAATAAATGGAATTCCTAGTCCTAATGAATATGCTAATAGCAAATTAAATGCAACAGATGGGGTGGTAGCTGCAAGCGTAAGTATTGTTCCTAATATTGGTCCAACGCATGGAGTCCACCCTGCTGCAAAAGCTAAACCAAATACAAATGACATTGGATAACTCGACTTTGATCTTTTTGGAAAGAATTTTTTTTCCATGTTTAGTTTATTGATCTTCATTGATAGCAACAAAAATATCCCAAATCCGATAATGATTATTCCTCCAACTTGGTTTAATCCTTCAACTAACTCTCCAGTTGTTGTTGCAAGTACGCTGTTTATTATTACTCCCAATGTGGAAAATACTACTGAAAACCCTAGAACAAAAAATACAGAATTTAAAATTATGTTTGTCCTGTTAATCGTTACAGTTGCTGATCCGCCTTTCTGGTTCAATTCAGAAAGTGTCGTGCCAGAAATATATGCAAGAAATGCTGGTATCATGGGTAAGATACACGGAGCTACAAATGATCCGAGTCCAGCAAGTGCTGCTACTGCTAGGGTTATCTCTGCCATACATTAAAATTATAATTTTT
>JBMYWJ010000065.1:0-3839 GCA_049607285.1 Candidatus Nitrosopumilus sp. | reverse complement strand
TGCATCAAATTCTTCTCTTGAAATTTTTTCTGCTTCTCTCATCAAACTTTTCCCTAATCCTGAATGCTGAATCTCGTTCGCTTCTTTTTCTCCCAGTTTCAATGACTTTCCGTAAACATGGATCTCTCTAATGATGCATGAATTCTGATCAATTTCATCTCTATGTGCATCAATACTTGGTTTTCGTAATCTCAAAAATCCATAAATTGACTCATTTTTGTCCTCATACGACAAGAATACCTCTTTTCCTCCTGAGGAATCATAGTTTATTCTGTTTAATTTTAATTCACTGTAATCTAATTTTTTATCTGCTAGACCTGCTTCTCTACATCGTATACATTTGCATGAAAGACCCTGTTTTGACAAATTTTGATGTACGATTTGTCTTAGATTGCCTGATTTTGGTCCTCCTATGATGTCCTTTGGTGAAATTTCTCTTTGCACTCTCATTATTCGAACCCATTTTGGAACTTTCTTTTTTACCTCTGTTAGAACTTTGATCATGTCTTCGTTCGAGTATGGAATGTATTTTCCTTGTTTGTAGTCATCATATAGTGATGTATTTTCAATTACTAGAGATGGATAAATCTTTAACATATCTGGTCGTAATTGTGAATCTGAAAATAGTTTATTGAAATCTGCAATATCGCCTTTTGGTGTCATTGTTGGTAATCCTGGCATCATATGTGCAACAATTTTATATCCTGCATCTTTTGAAATTTGAAATGACTCTATCACATCGTTATAATTGTGCCCTCTATTAATTATTCTATAAACTTGTTCTTGTAATGATTGAACTCCAATTTCAACTCTAGTAATGCCATAGTTTAACATCAAATCTACATGCTCTTTTTTACAATAATCTGGTTTAGTTTCGATTGTGAATCCTACATTTCTAATTGTTGAATGTTCGTTGTTTAATTTTGCTTCTTCTAGATTGTTTGAAGTTGTTCGATTAAGAGCATCATAACATGATTTGATGAAATTTTCTTGATATTCCTTTGGCATAAAAAGAAAAGTACCCCCAACAATCACAATTTCCATTTTTGATGGATCATGTCCGAATGCAATTAACTTTTCAATCTTTGAAGTAATTTGTAATTTGGGATCATAATTATTTTCAATTGCATTAAGTGTAGATGGTTCTTTTCCTGTATAGCTGTTTGGAGAATTAAACTCTATTCCGCCTGGACAATAAGTACATCTTCCGTGCGGGCATGCATATGGTTTTGGCATTAATGCAACAACAGCTACTCCTGATGCTGTTTTGGCAGGTTTTTTCAACAAAACTTTTCTTAATTTATCGAAATCTGATTTTTCTGCCATTGACAGAATTTCCTGATTTCTCGGAATCCTCTTAAGAGCGTATTTTGCACATATTTTCTTTATCTCATTTTTTACTTGTTTTTTACTGGGTTCATCAATTACTAGTAAATTCTGTGTAATTTCGTTACATGCTTTAGAAAAAACCGAATCTAATTTACTCATGAATATTCAATATCGACTTGACATAAATTTCTTAAATAATTAATTATTTTGAAATAATCTTGAAATTTTTACTTTTTTCTAACTTTACTTGCCTTCTTCACTGATTTCTTCTTTGTACTACTAGCTTTTCTAACTTTACTTGCCTTCTTCACTGATTTCTTCTTTGTACTACCTTTTTTTGCATTTGCTGTCTTTCTCAGATATTTTTCTTTAGTTACTTCTTCACTTTCTAGTTCATTCATCCCCTTTTTCATTTTTCTGATCTCTTCTTTCATTTCTCTGATCTCTGCAAGCATATTGGCTCTAACTGACTCATCACTCATTTCTACTGACATGTGTTGCTGTAGATGTTTTTTCTGTATAATTTAAGATTTTTTAAAAATTTATTCTGAATTCTGTTTCGTACTAATCCCCGAGGTGCTGCTATTTTGTCTTTGTTCTTTTCGATATTCCATTTTCAACCAGATTGGAGTTATAATAGTGGTTACTGCTACCATAATTACAATTGTCGAATAAACTTCTGATGTGAGAATTCCTCCAGCAACTCCTACTCCAGCCACAATCAATCCCACCTCTCCTCTTGAGATCATTCCGATTCCAACCCTCAATCCCTGTGCCTTGTTTTTCAAAAAGAACATTGCTGGTAGACCACATCCAAACAGTTTTGTTACGATTGCAACTACAATTATGATTCCACTTAGCATTAAAACATTCAAATCAACTGCTCTAAGGTCTACCTGCGCACCGATAATGGCAAAGAAGAGTGGGGCAAAAATCAGACCAACCTTTCCGATATAGTGTTCTACTTTCTCAAAAACTTTGGTAGTCGATAGTGCCATACCTACAGCAAACGCACCTACAATAGGTGATAATCCAATTGAACCAGCAAGGGCAGCTGCTCCAAAGAATGACGCTGTAGCTATACCCTCTACACTTCCTTTTGCTTTCCATAATCTTGGTGTGATTACCTTGGGAATTACTATTACTGCTACAATCAACATTATCGCAAAGAATCCTAGTACTTGTAAAATTGTAATTGTTATCTCCATTATATCGATGTTATCTACTCCGCCCTCCGATCCTGCAATAGATGATACGACTGATAATACCGCAATAGCTAAAATGTCATCTACCACTGCCGCTCCAATAATTAGTCTGGCTTCTGGAGTTTTGATTTTACCAAATTCAGATAGAACCTGGATGGAAATTGCAATACTTGTTGCAGTAAGTGCAGTTGCAATCAACATTGATTGTAACGCATCATAACCAAACATCTGAAAAACCATCAATCCTGCAAAAAACGGTACCACTACTCCCAATGTTCCAACCGTAAAGGATGCTTTTCCGCCCTTGAGAAATTCTTTTGGTGTCATCTCCAATCCTGCCATAAACAAAATTACTATTGCACCCATCTCTCCTAGAACTCTGATTTCATCATTGATCTGGAGTAACTGCTTTCCATCTACAACAATGAATGCTCCTAACGCAAATGGTCCTACAATCATTCCTGCCAAAAGTTCTCCCAACACAATTGGAAGTTTTAATCTTAGAAAAAGTTCTGCCATTAGTTTAGCTGCAAATAGCAGAATTCCTACCCCAATAATGGTTTCAATAAAGTGTGCTTCTGCAGCCATGTATCTCTGATAGCACTAAAAAAATGCGTCATATAAGGTGATATTGACTCAAAAATTTTTTGCTGTTGTTAAATAAAGTAGTTTGAATAAATATTTTGAATATAAATTAAAAGATGCGAGCTAGCAAACAGTGTAACTCAGGTAAAACAGAGATTGGTGATCTATTTTGGATGAAAATATAACAATAATGCTTTATCCTATGCCCAAAATTTAACCCTAAATCAAATTCTCACTTTGGAATCTCAAAGATCCAAAGTTTTGATTCATCTCCACGTGACTTATCTATATCAAATTGGGGATAAAAATAGATGCAGATAAGTTGGGTTTAGATTCGTTTTCTAACTTGCCAGATTACAAGTACAGGTGCCGCAATGTATATTCCCAAGTTAAGTGCAATTACAGATATTCCAAGTCCTAAAACTTCTACTTCAGAGCCACCTTCAGCCAATGACATGATTGAAAGTGTAGAAATCATCGGAGTGATAAAGACTTTTACTGCATCTTGGAACATTGGGTTTGCTCGTTCCATATCAGCAACTGCTGGTGCAAATGAATAGTATAATGTGTTAAAGCCAGTCATGAATGCAGCACCAGATGCAGTAGTTAATACAGTATTATCTCTAATTTCTCTTAAGTACTGAACTTGTGGTGCTAGTTCTGTTCCATATGCAGCAGTTGCAATTAGACAACCACCAGATGGTTCTGGCTCTGGCGTAC
>JBMYWJ010000064.1:0-3874 GCA_049607285.1 Candidatus Nitrosopumilus sp. | reverse complement strand
TGCTTGAAGAAGATAAAAAATTCAGTAAGGGTTTATGGTCTATTCCTATTTCATTAGGATTAGAAAAGGAAATCTCTAGAAAATTGGTTTCAAAAAAATCAATCTCTGTAAAATTACCAAAAAATACGATTGGATTTGTTGCAAATTATGGAAGAAAAGGTTTCTATCGTGTAAAGTATGATGAAGGGATTTTACTTGATCTGAAAATGCTAGTAGATCAGAAACGTCTTTCGGCAGTTGACAGATGGGCAGTTCAAAATGATTTATTCTCACTTTGTATTTCAGGTCAGGAACAAGTAAGAAATTATCTTGATTTTTCTGATGCGTATCATGATGAAGATAGTTATCTTGCATCAGTTAATGTTGCACATAATTTAGCCTCCCTATATTTTAGAGCATTTGATGAAAAATTCTCTGATGAAATTCGTGATTATACATTAAATTATTTTAGAAAAATTTTATTTGAATTGGGATGGGAACCTAAAAAATCAGATAAACATACTGATGCTTTACTTCGAGGATTTGTGATTTCTGTGTTGGGAAAAATGGATGATGATGAAGTTACAGAAGAAGCGCTTTGTAGATATTCTAAATTCTTAAAATCTCCTAGTTCTCTATCTCCTGATTTAATTGAACCCGTTTGCTCTATTGCTGCATGGAATGGAAATACAAAAACCTATACTGAATTAGTAAAACTCTACAAAAACGCCAAGACCATGGAACAAAAACTACGATTTTTGGGTTCGATGTGTGGATTTAAAGAACCAAAACTCCTTCTAAAAGCACTTGACTTCTCTCAAACCTCAGAGGTTCGCTCTCAAAACATGCAGCTACCAATCATGAAAGTTGCTGCAAACCCATACGGCAAAAAAATTCTGTGGCCTTGGTTGAAGAAAAATTGGAAGAAAATAAACAAAAAAGTTGGACACGGAAATCCTTTGTTTAATAGAATCGTTGCAAGTATTTCTTCAGTAGCTGAAGATTCTATGGAAAAAGAGATTAAACAATTTTTTAAAAAAAATCCTACGCCTGGTACTGAACGGACACAAACTCAGACTTTGGAAAGAATAAGAATAAACTCCAAATTCTTGAGAAATATGAGAAAAGAATTCAAAAATGGCTAAGAGACTTGGACCTCCAATCATTTTGGGAGTGGTTACTGTGTTAGCATTAGTTTTTCTTACTGGCGGTGGAACTGATGATAAAGATATTCTTCGTCAGACATTTCAGGTGGATGCAATTTATTATGATTCGGGGCATATTGAAATTTCTTATTTTGACAGTTCTGCTAAAACAAATTCTGTAGTGATGGAAATACTTGGAATGGAAGAATCATTTCAAAAAACATTTTCTGAATCTGAATTTATTGAAATTGTTCCATTTCCTACCCCTCCAAAATATGGTTGGGCAATACATCCAATTGTTTTAGAAATTGATCACTCTGAACTTGGACATATTCAATTAAAAACGGAGATTCACACAATGGACGAACCTATTCCAACAGTTATCTATTCTAGACCTTAGATCGTGGACAAGAATTTATTGTACCTTTGAAATCTAATGCTATATTGGATTTACTTGGTGATTTAAAAAAAGGTAAACGAGGTGCAATTGCAAAAGCAATTACTATGGTTGAAAATGATCAAAAAGAAGCAAAAAAGCTTTTAAAGAAAATTTTCAAAGATACTGGTAATTCTATTGTTATTGGAATTACTGGACCTGCTGGTGCCGGAAAGAGTTCATTGATCAACAAAACTGCAGTTGCAATGAAAAAATTGGGCACAAAACCTGCAGTTTTAGCAATTGATCCAACTAGCCATGTTACCGGAGGTGCAATATTAGGTGATAGAGTGAGAATGAGTGAGTCGACTGATTCTGGAACTTATATCCGTAGTATTGCGTCAAGAGGGGCAACTGGTGCAATATCTCGTTCTTTACGAAATAGTATTCGTATTTTAGAATACTCAGGATTTAATCCCATTCTTATCGAAAGTGTTGGTGCAGGACAAACAGAGGTCGAAATTTCAAATATTGCTGATATTACAGTGGTAGTGTTTAATCCTAATACTGGTGATAGTATTCAAACAATTAAAGCAGGTTTGACTGAAATTGGTGACATTTACCTAGTAAACAAAAGTGATCTTAGTGGTACAAACCAACTTTATGATGCTGTACGCGATTTTATTGGAGATTCAGAGCGTAATCCTACAATCTTGAAAACTTCGGTAAAAAAGAATTCAGGAATTACGGAATTTGCGAAAACCCTCAAAGATATGATGACCTCTAAAAAGAAAATAAAGAAAGAAAAAGACCAAGAACGTCTTGAAACCGAACTAAAAGAAATCATTTTAAATAACATTAAAGAAAAGATTGATGACATGTTAGATTCTGATAAAACTTTTTCAAAATATCTTAAAAAACTGCAAACAAAAAGCAGTGACCCATTTGAAGCTGGAGACCGAATCACAAAATCGTTGTTAAAGTGATATAATATGACTGCAAAAAAATCATCATCATCAAAAATAAAAGAACCTAAAAAGAAAATTTTTACTGATTCAAATTTTGAAGTAAAACGAGTTTATCAAAAGTCATCAAAAAAGAAACCCATAGAAGACTCCGGAAAATTCCCGTTTACACGAGGTATACATCCTGGAATGTATCGTGAAAGATTTTGGACTATGAGACAGTACTCTGGATTTGGAGATGCTAAACTTACCAATGAGCGATTCAAATTCATGCTAGATAAAGGTCAAACTGGTCTTAGTATGGCCTTTGATCTACCAACTCAGATTGGATATGACTCTGATTCTCCTCAAGCCGAAGGTGAAGTTGGAAAAGTTGGAGTATCAATTACATCCATTAAAGACATGATGACTGCATTTGATGGTATTCCTCTAGGCAAAGTTAGTTCATCGATGACGATTAATTCTACTGCATCTACATTACTTGCATATTATATTGCGGTAGGTGAATCACAAGGATTCAAAAGTAATGAACTTCGAGGAACTACTCAAAATGACATACTAAAAGAATACATTGCACGAAATACTTACATTTATCCTCCTCAACCCTCAATGCGATTAATTGGAGATATGATAGAATATTGTGCAGAAAAGGTTCCTTCTTGGTACCCTGTCTCAATATCTGGATATCACATGCGAGAAGCTGGCTGTACTGCAACACAAGAAATTGCCTTTACTTTAGCTAATGCTATTGCATACATTCAAACTTGTTTAGACAAAGGATTAAAAATTGATGACTTTGCGCCTCGCCTTTCATTCTTTTTTTGTTGTACTATAGAATTTTTTGAAGAGGTTGCAAAGTTTAGAGTAGCTAGAAAAATCTATGCGAAAATTCTCAAAGAAATGTTTCATGCTAAAAATCCACGTTCAATGCAGTTAAAATTCCATACACAAACTAGTGGGGAATCACTAACTGCACAGCAACCTGACAACAATATCGTTCGAGTTGCAATCCAAACAATGGCTGCAGTTGCAGGTGGCACTCAGTCTCTTCATACTAATTCACGTGATGAAGCACTAGCATTACCTACCCAAGAATCTGCAAAAATTGCTCTTAGAACACAACAGATTGTGGCACATGAAAGTGGGATTACCAAAACTGCAGATCCTTTGGCCGGTTCATACTATCTTGAGGAGTTATGTGATCAAATTGAAGATGGCGTATGGAAATATCTTAAAAAAATCCAAAAAATGGGCGGTTCTGTTAAAGCAATCGAGAAAGGATTCTTTCAGTCTGAAATCCGGCAAAATGCTTACCGTTTAAAGAAAGAAGCAGATGATGGTGAGAGAATACTTGTAGGTGTAAACAAGTATTCTGAAGAGGAGGAGCAACCTGACTTGCTTAGAATTGA
>JBMYWJ010000063.1:0-3973 GCA_049607285.1 Candidatus Nitrosopumilus sp. | reverse complement strand
TGGCACCAAAACCTTCAGAAATCCATGACATCTTTACAGATGAGTTCGGTGTTGCAACTTTATGGTCTGCAAAGGGAACCAAAGATGTTCGAGATTATGCGGGTACCATGGGATTTAATTTCACAGATACCAACATGATTCACATTCATGCAAACATGACCACCTCTATTGGAGATACTGTCCAGATGATGTACTCTGATGACCAAACAGGAATTGTAATTCCTGAAAACCACATGTTGATGCAGGCAATGTTGTTTGGTAAATCCTACAAAGAAGCATTTGAGCACACTGAATCTATCTTTAACATGAAAGAGAAAAAACAAAAACTGCAAGAACATTTTGCAAAGAAAGATTAGACTCTAATTCTTTCAATTCTGATCTTTTGAGGAATATTTTTTGAAACCTTTTCTACTACTATTCTAAGATCTTCAATTTCTACTTTGTCTCCTTCTTGTGGAATGTCTTGGAGTCGCTCATGAAGTAATCCACTAAGTGATGCATAATCGTCCCCTTCTGGGACTCTGGTCTTAAAAATGTCATTGATTGTATCAATTTCAATATCTCCATTAGTAATTATTGTGTCCTGATCAATCTTTTCATATCCTGTGGGTCTTGTTAGATCTGTCTCATCTTCAATTTCTCCTACTATCTCTTCAAGTAAATCCTCTAAAGTAACTAAACCTTCAACTCCACCGTGTTCGTCTACTACTATTGCCATGTGTGTTTTTCGCCCTTTCATTTCTTTTAACAGAGAGCTTACCATTTTTTCTTGTGATGCAAATACTGGTTCTCTTGAAATTTGTTCAAGACTTGCCATCTTATTGTCTTTTTCTAATTCTTTTAAAACATCTCTTACATGAATAAATCCTACAATGTCATCACTTGTTTCTCCAAAAATTGGAATTCGTGAATGCCCACTCTGATTGATCTGCGGTAATGCTTCAAAAAGTAACATTTTAGAATTAAGTGAGAACATTTTTGTTCTAGGTGTCATCACTGAACGAATTACAGTGTCATCGAATTTTAGAGCTCCATGAACTAATTCCATTTCATCTTTTTCGATGGCTTTTTCTTCTAATCCTTGATCAATGACTCCTTTGATCTCTTCTTCTGTAATTGGCGGTGGAGTATGACTACTCCCTGTCAATTTTACTACTCCTTTTGTTATGATTTCAAAAAATTTTACTATTGGATAAAATACATAACTGAAAGCTAATAAGACTGGAGCATATCTTAAGGCAATTTTGGTAGAATTTGCATTACAATACGTTTTTGGGGTAATCTCTCCAAAAACAAGAATGAGAAATGTCATAACTCCAACTGCAATTCCTAATCCGTCATTTCCAAATAATCTAATTGCAAGACTTGTTGCAAGAGCTGATGCTCCAACATTTACAAGGTTATTGCCAAGATTAACGCTTGACATCATCCAACTTGGATTCATTTTCAGTTTGTGCAATGCTTTTGATCCTTTTCTTCCTTCATTGAAAAGTTGAACAACCTTGGATTTTCTGACTCCAACTAATGCTACTTCCAATCCACTAAAGAATCCTGATAACCCAATAAGAACAGCTAACGCTGATATCTCAACCCATAATTCTACCATAGTAATCCTCCACAAAAGTTTCTTAGACCAGATCTGCAGTCATCCATTTATTTTTTTAACACCATCTCTTGGTTGAAATCTTTTTGTAAAACTTGAATTTAACTCTTAAGGTTTGAAAATTACTTTTAATTATACTATGGTCAAGATGAGCCTAATTTTTTGGTGGTTTTGCAAATTTATTTTTAGAGTCATTGTGATAATCTACTGGAAGCATTGCATCTTTTTGACGACCAGTAAGAATTCCAACTACCACATCATCTTTTTTTATTACTTCTTCGTGAATTAATTTTTTAATTCCTACCACTGATGCGCCTGATGCCATTTCACAATCAAACCCATTTAATCCCACAACTGACATTCCATCTAGCATTTCAGAATCTGAAACAGTTGTCACAACTCCATCTGTAAATTCTAATGAACGTAAACCTTTTAAAATATTTGCAGGTCTGCCAATTTGAATTGCAGTTGCTTTAGTCTTTGGACGTAATCCCTCTTTGTCTAAATAATTGTAATACCTATCAATTAATTCTACGTTAGGTTTTCCTTTATTCCATCTAACTTCTTCTCCTTCAAATTTACCGTTATACAAATCAGATAATGTACTTGCACCTTCAGAATTGATTACCGCAATTCTTGGAATTTTTTTAATCCAACCCCATTCATATAACTCCATTAACGCTTTCCCACAACTAGAGGTATTTCCTAAAGCTCCTCCAGGATAAACAATCCAATCTGGAGATTCCCAATTTAGATACTCTAATGCCCTAAATGGAATTGTTTTTTGTCCTTCGATTCTAAATGGATTAACAGAGTTTACAGTATAGCCTTCATGATTTTGTGCATCTTCTAAGGATTGTTTTAGAGCATCGTCAAAATTACCATCTACTTCTACAATCTGTGCTCCAAATTGATATGCTTGACTAAGCTTTCCTGGTGCAATTTGTCCTGCTGGAATGTATACATCACAATTGATTCCTTCGTTTGCAGCAAACATTCCGGCAGATGCAGATGTGTTTCCAGTTGACGCACAAACAATTTTTTTTGCTCTTACCATCTTTGCATGGGTTACTGCAGTAGCCATTCCGTTGTCTTTGAAAGAACCACTTGGGTTGTATCCTTCCGGCTGTAACCATAAACTGTTATTTGGAATTCCTATGAACTCTGCGGCTTTTGACATCTGATATGGTTTTGATTGTCTTCCTTCTGCTCCATCAAGGGATACTAAATATTTAGAGCACTCATCTATGTTTTCAGGATCTATTTGACAAAAATTTAGTAACTCTCTAAATCTCCAAACTCCGCTTTCATTGAAAATACTTCCTTGTGGGTTTCTCCTTTTATAAAATACCTCTTTAAGGGAATCACGTGGATTGTTTTTGTATTTGACATCTAACAAGTGACCTTTTTCACATTGCACATTTGTACTGTTTATTGGATATTCAAGACCACATTGTGGATTTATACATTTGAGAAAAGCATCATCTTGCATTGTCCTTAAAGATAAAAGGTGATAATTTAAAGCAAATGTGTAAGTTTTGTATGAACAAATCTATTTTTCCTAAACTTTAGATTGGATTAATCTAAAAAATAATTGTGGTTACTTATAATGAATATCTGAAGAGCATATTGACCCAAATCCTTGATTCCCACAGATGTCTTAATAGTCTTAAGGATGAATCCGGTGATCTTGACATTATGAAAAAGGAATTGTTGAAAATTAACGGATTCATAAAAGTTATCTTAAATAAAATTGATAGCAACAAAATCGTCTCATCTGATTTTAAGACGGTAAAATCAAAACTACGACATTATTTTGACAATTATTTCTTTGTATCTGAAATTGAAACTATGGCTCCTTTATACTCTAATGATACACATCGAATAAAGAATATGAGATTAAAAATATTAGAATCTTTAGAAGAGCGAAGCATGATCGAAGAAATTGAGGAATTGATTACAAAAATATGACTGGCGAAAAAAAATGTATTTTATGTGGATGTAAGGATCATAAATTATTTGGATGCCCAAGGCATTTTTCAAAAAAATGTAGTTGTTATAAATAATATGATGAATCTAAAAGATACTTATCTTTTTTTAGGTCCGGATCTTTCATGAAAATTCAAACAGCATTTACATTCCTTTTCAATACATTCTGATTCCTTATGATGTCCACAAATCCCACATTCACAACTTTCTAACATACTCTTAGTTAATGCATTTAGAATATAATGTATGCCCTAATTTTTTCTGATTTTAAGGTCAAATGAGATCATTTTTTAGATTTTGATTTTTTGCGAGGTTTTTCCTTTGTTTCTAATTCTTTTCCAATCTCTGCTGCTTTATTGTCTACTGCTTTGATGATTTCTT
>JBMYWJ010000062.1:3599-3981 GCA_049607285.1 Candidatus Nitrosopumilus sp. | reverse complement strand
GATAACACTTCATCCTCAAACAACACTTCTCAACAAGATAACACTTCATCCTCAAACAACACTTCTCAACAAGATAACACTTCATCCTCAAACAACACTTCTCAACAAGATAACACTTCATCCTCAATCGATGATGTGAAAAAAACTTCTATAGAAGCATTTTCTACTTTTGTTGATTCAGAAGAAGAACCTCAGTACTATGTTGATAGATACAATAATGAATTTGCTTACAAGGATTGGTTTGACACAAATTTCCCTGAAATTACAATTTATGATGCACTTGGTATAGAAAACTCTGGCGTTGAACCCGAACCAGAACCACTAGCTGAACCAGAACCACTAGCTGAACCAGAACCACTAGCTGAACCAGAACCACTAGCTG
>JBMYWJ010000062.1:0-3499 GCA_049607285.1 Candidatus Nitrosopumilus sp. | reverse complement strand
AACCCTTAGAATTGGCACCATTTGTGGATGAAGCCGAAGATCCACAGTACTATGTGGATAGATACAACAATGAAGTTGCTTACAAGGATTGGTTTGATGATAATTATTCAGAGTATTCCTCTATCTACCAAGCAGTTGGCTTAACTGATCCTTCAGATGTTGCTAGTCAAGATGATGCAGATCTAGAATCTAAAAAATGTGGACCTGGAACTGAGTTAGTTGGGGATGCATGTGTTATTCTAGAGATACCAGAAAAGCCATGGTGGCAATTTTGGTAATTATTGATGCTTTGATTCAATAGATTTTTAGAAATAATTATAAAATTAAGACTTTAGTTAAAAGAACTATGAAATCTGACTCTCAGAAATAATCTAATTTTTTAATTTTGTTTCAGTATGATTTTATTAAAATAAAAAATTTGTTTAATTTGATACTGTCAAATCTGATAAATTTTCATTATTGTAGTGTTATACTTTATTGAAGATGAAAGTCCTAATAATGTCAGATTGAATATCTATGACACAAAATCTGTTTCATGTGTGATATGTAAACAAGACATTGGTGAAGTTGATTATGACGCGGAGATTATTCGTCCAAAATGTGGCCAATGCGCAAATCCCACTCCTCATATTAAAGATAAAATGCCTTATTTGATTTTACACTAGTTTACAATTAAAACAACGAGTTTTTGCATGTTTTATTGCCATTCTAATATATTTTCTCAAAAACCTATTGATTATGATCTTTTGCATAGTATCTTCTTTGCTTCCAGGATATTCCGGTGTTGCTTTTAGCACGCAGTATTCCGTTTAGGACTCCTAGCACTAACAATGTACTTCCTATAGGTGCCAACAACCCATGTATTATTTTTAGGCCAAACAATTTCTTGGATTGAAGTGTGGCAGCAATGAAAATCAATAATGAAGATGTGACTGAGACTATGAACAAAAGTTGAAGAGACAAATGAGAAACAGGAAGAAGAGAATACGAATAATAATTATTCATAATCGATACTACAGAATAGCCTAAAATCAGAAATGGGAAAAGTAGGAATAAAAATGCTGCAAAAGACATTCCAATTGTAAATTTTTTCTTTTTCAGATATGATGGAATAATCACTCTGTTTAACACCTGCCAGACAGAACTCTTTTCACCGAAAACTGCATCAACCAAATGTTCACCTCTAACCATCTTCATTTTGTATTTTAGATCCTTTGTTTTTTGGCCTAATTCTCCATCTTCTATTATTTCCGATTTTACGCTACTGTGAGTACCTATATCCTCGTAAGTCTTTTGTTTTAGAATAAAGAAACTGCCATAGAACAGACCTATCTTCTTTGAGGGGTTGTTTACCTGAATTGGAGAGAACTGAGCGTTGCTCATACATCCCAAAACATTTACAGTAATCTTCATCCAAAAATCTTTGATCTCTACTCTAGGAATGACTGTGAGCGCATCCAAATTACAACAGAATAGATGAGATACCGCAAGGGTTACTACGTTGCAAGAGTGTACTGTATCTGCATCAGTAAACAACAATAATTCTCCTGTTATCTTTTTGTATCCTTCCATACATGCCCAATTCTTTCCCATCCATCCATCTGGTTTTGGTCTTGCATACACTGGAATGATTTTGGGATCTTTTTTTGAATATTTAGAAATTATCTCTGATGTTGTATCACTAGATGAATCATCAACTACTATAATCTCATAATTTGCATAGTCTTGTCTTATTAGCGAATCTAAACACTTTGTAATATTTTTCTCCTCGTTTCTTGCAGGAATAATTATTGAAACTTTTGGAGGATTATCATCATCAAAATGATGATCTTGTTTTTCAAATCTATCTAGCGTTGGTGAGTTTTTTATCGAATTTTGCATGGAATATAGTAAAAATATCCATGCCCCACAAACGCCGATCAAAACGGCAAAAAGAGAATAATTTAGAACATCTGCAGCAATTACTTCCGTTTAATACACCACACCATGTCATCTCTTTATCCGTTGTTTTCTTTTTTTATTTTTTACATCCATTAATTTTCATTGACTAATTCAACCGGAATCTACTGCATTACATCCTGTTTTAATCCATTTCATTCATCATTATATTGGAGTCTTATCTTTGTATTGAAAAGGATGATCAACATGGTGTCGTGATTAGACAATAAAATCCCACATCTAGTACATCTCTTTTCCTGATCATCATTTTTTGTTATACGTGGTGAGTAATCCGTTCCCTATCTTGGAACCATCTTTTTTGGAGGCTCATATTCTGGACTAACATATTTTGCATTCTCCTCTGCTTTCCTTCATAGTTACAACTCTGGTTGGAGAAAGGAAATCTAAAGCAGACATTGTTTTTTGAATGAAGATATGCTCATGTTTGGAGTGACCACAGTCACATTTTTTATCATTTTTCATCTATGTTCACCTTTATTTTTTCATATTCGAGGTCTTTTGTCTGCCACAATCCACTTTTTTGTTGTATCTAAGAACTTCTTTGTTTTCCCTTCTCAACTATTAACCATGAAAA
Source organism: Candidatus Nitrosopumilus sp. (assembly GCA_049607285.1). Taxonomy (GTDB): domain Archaea; phylum Thermoproteota; class Nitrososphaeria; order Nitrososphaerales; family Nitrosopumilaceae; genus Nitrosopumilus. The sequence continues at coordinate 966 of JBMYWJ010000062.1, read as the reverse complement.
CTGAGATAAACCACACCGCACAAGTCTGAAAACCCTTTTATTCTTATCTTAGAGGATGTCGATAATGAAAATAACGACAAAAACAACCACAACGACATTCTTTTCAATACTGACAATAGTTACAGCAGCAGGCCTGATAATGACTGTATCACCAACAACATCGGTTCCAATTGCCTTTGCAGAAACCACGGTAAGTTTGCCTGTAGGAACTGCTGCTCCAGGATGTGAGGATACAGATGCATGCTACATTCCAAGTAAGGTGAATGCAGATGTTGGAGAAACAGTCACATGGAGTAACGATGATACTGCAGCTCATACTGTAACAAGTGGAAGTGCAGCAGGAGGAGCTGACGGAATCTTTGATTCTGGTCTGTTTACTGCAGGTACAACATTCTCTCATACATTTGAAGAAGAGGGTACATTTGATTACTTTTGCATGGTTCATCCATGGATGGTCGGAAGTGTAACTATCGGAACGGCAATGGCAGCAACCAGTAGTGATGCTGAAAGTGAATCTGAAGATACCAAAATGGAAGAAATGGAAAAAACTACAGAAGCAGAAATGGATCCAACAACAACAGAATCAGGTGAATTCAACGTAGATTATGAAATTACGGATGGCAGCGGAAACGTGGTCAATGTAACACCGGATTCAGAAGCAAGTTCTGTTATCCTTGAACTAGAAACAACTGAAGAAGGACTACTCACAATTACCTTGCCACGAGATGTAATGGATGCAAAGATCACCGATGAAGAAGATGATGACTTTTTTGTTCTAGTTGATGGAGAAGAAGTAGTTTTTGAAGAGACAAAGACCGATACAGACAGGACACTTGCTATAGAATTTCCAGCAGGTGCTCAAGAGATTGAGATTATTGGCACATTTGTAATTCCAGAGTTTGGTACCATTGCAATGATGATACTAGTTGTTGCAATAATAAGTATAGTTGCAATTTCTGCAAAATC
>JBMYWJ010000061.1:0-4014 GCA_049607285.1 Candidatus Nitrosopumilus sp. | reverse complement strand
GTATAATTCCATAATGCATTGACCTTGTCTTACTCTTGCACCTAAACTGGTAGCTTTTCCCCAAGCTCTTCTCATTCCTTCTGAAATTCTGTCTGCACCCGCAGTAGCAATTTGCTTGTTTTCTCTAAGTAAGTTATGTGGATAAATTCTAAGTCTAGAATAATATCCTGTTTCTCCAGTGGTTTTTTCCAATGTTTTATTTGCTGCTAATCTAGTTGATTCAATTGCCATATGTCTAATCTGAATTTTTTCGTTAAGACATAATTGAACACAATATTGGTATTTTCCTCTTTTACCCCCTTGAAACTTTGCAATTTTTATCTGTGGTTTACCTTTAATGTACTCCTTTCGAGTAAAAACTTGTCCATTTCCTTCTCTATAATTGGCCCCATGCATGATATCCTAAAACCAGAATGCCCATATTTTAACGGTTAGTCGACAATTACTCATACTATCCAATGCTTATATGGAAATTCTTTGGTTTTTTCTTATCATGGAAGATATTTCTTTAATCCGGGGAGAAATAATTTTAGATCAGATTTGTGTCTCTGATAATAATATGATTAAAGAACTTGAACAAAAAGGATATGGAGAAATTGAAAAGGAAATTTTATTTCTTAAACAATTTGAAACTCTCTACCTGTTGTATTCTAAACGATTAGTTCTGAATAAAGGCAAACGGGAAATTGACTTTGATAATTATATGAATATCTGTAAAAAAACTGAATCTGAAGTTCTAACAAAATTTTTGATTTATCGTGATCTGAGAAATCGTGGTTATATTGTAAAGGATGGATTTGGATTTGGTTCTGATTTCCGAGTTTATGAAAGAGGCCATTTTGGTGAAAAGGGTGCAAAATTCTTAATTTTTGGTCTCAATGAAGGACAACAGGAAAAAATGGGTAACCTACAAAAAAAAATTGAAGAGATTACTCAAATGGGAAAAGAACCAATAATTGCTGTCGTTGACCGTAGAGGTGAAGTCATTTATTATAAAATCAATAAAATACATTTCTATGAAAATAATTCTAAATTAGAAAAACAATTTCATCTTTAATCTTGCATTATCCAATCTGATGAATATTTCAAAAGATTATTTTGTTCTGCATACATAAAATCATATACTTCCAGATGTTTTGTTTTATTTTCCCACAGTTCATCAAAGTCTCTTATCTTTCGTTCTATTCGTGATTTATCATTCCATGAAGTAAAAACATCTACTGATTCAAAATCTCTTGTTTGAGTAGAAAATGATTCTTTGGATGTTCCTGTAAATGCAACTATCTGCTCATGATTATCTCTGAATATCCCGATTCTCTCTGAAAACGAATCTGCAACTTGTTCTGAGTTTGGTATTGCAATCTTTAATTCAATTTGCCCATTATTTACAATATTTTGGAGTTTTTGAATTTTAGTATCTTTGATTAGTTTACCGTCAAAGGATTTGGTATATTTTTCTGAAAAAAGTTTTGTAAACAAATTAAGATCTGCAGTTTTGAATCTATGCCCTGTAACCATCTTTAATTTTGCTTTCCCTCTAGCAAAATTATCAAATGCCATTGCTATTGTAGCCAATGTCTGAATTGACAAAAAATCAACACATCTGTCGTACTCGATACAATTACTTAGACAAGGAAAGAAAAATTCTGCTACTATATCATCTCTATCTGACCGATATTCTTCCTTTAGATTAATTTCACTTAGACTCAACAATAATTAATAATGATTTTGTTATTTAAAGAAACAATTTTATTTTTTAAAAATAAATACGATCAAGTTTTATCTAATTATTACTCTAAAATCTAAAAACTATAACTTTACTAGTGTTTTTTGTGATTTGTTTTGAGGATTAGTCCAAAGATCAGGATCAGTTTTTTCTCCTTTTTCTTTGATGAATTCTTCTGTATTGGTCGTTATTTGCTCTAACACTTTTTTTGTAATCTCCATATCTTTTTTTGAAATTTTTTGTAATCCCATATTTCTTATCTCCAAAATAGCATCAATTATTGGGTCTACAATATCTTTGGATTTTTTTGTCATAAAGATCAAGTTGTTTCTACGATCATTTGGATCTGATTGTCTTGTGAGATACCCTTCTTTTTCCATCTTGTCTATTACGGGTACAAGAGTAGGTGCCTCAACAAATGCCATATCTGCAATGTGTTTTTGAGTAATACCTTCTTTTATTGAAAGTACCACAATTATCTTCCATTTTGCACTTGTGAGGTCAAAACGTTCACGTAATTCAATGTCAGCTGCCTTTTCCCAGGCTTTGGCAGACATTTTTAACATGAGTCCTATACTCTCTTTAAGATCTAGTGTTTTTATTTTCAATTACCTCTTGTTTTCTCTTTGTAATACCTTGTGTTAACTCAATTAGCCTTATATTAATTAAGTTTTGAATGATTCAAACTTAATTATTAGTATCCTAACCTTTATTATTTCCAACAACATAGTCAAAATAATGGATATCAGTTTTATTCAGAGGTGGAAAATTAAAGAAAGGAAATTATCGACAAACAACACAAAGTTGTTTTATTTTATCCTTGTATGTGCAATTTCAGTTTCTCTTATCCAAACTAGCTATGCTCAAACTAACACTAATGATGATGATAGTAATAATGGTGTAGATATTGATGAAGAAGTAATGCTATCTGACGATCTGTTATCTGACCCAATAGCCCAAGATCTTCTAAAAAAGATAGAGCAAACAAGGAAATTCATTGCTGATCTAGAACAAAAGGAGTTTGAAGAAAATGAGGCAAAAAAAAATCTGGAAGAAAGGAGAGCATTGTCTCTTGAACGACTCCAACAGGATCTAGAAGAATGGGAGAGACTTTGGGAGAAACATTCATCAAGAAATGCGTTTGAGAGTTTTGTAAGCAAAAAACCAGAATATGTACAAGGAGTATTTTGGGATCAGTTTGAATTTAAAGAACAAAAAGTCAAAGCAGGACGAGAGGCACTAAAACAAGTTTTGCTAGATGGTGGAAGTCTCAAGGATGCACGAGATGCATATCACAAAGCAGCCAAGACAAAAAAAATTGAACTAATCGAAATGAACGCACAATTTAATGTAAAACACAATCTGGCATACTATGATCAACAACAACTGTTCAATTCTACAGGCCAGTTCCATCCCTCACCTGCAGCTGAGACAGGTATTACAGAGTATTATACTGATTATAGATTAGATCCTGCATATTTGGCGGCAAATCCAAAAGATGAACATGCATCTACTCATGGTTCAAATGAAAATTCTGATATGCAATGCAGACCTGACTATGTTGTTGTACACAGAACAAATCAAAATGATTACGCTTGCATTAGAGAATCAACTGCTGAGATGTGGGAACGTCATGAAATGGGTACAATTGTGGATAAAGAAGCGGTACAAGTTGATGAAAACTCTATGGTGCAAAACGTGGCTACTAACCCTGGTACCCAATGCAAGGAAGGATATACCGTATTATACAATATCTCTGAATCAAATTACCAATGTGTCTCTGAATCTACTGCAGAAAAATGGTTAAGTGACGGTACAGGTGAGGTCCATGATCTACTACAATACGTTTCAGGAAAAGACCAGTACAAGATAGTGCTAGATGAAGCCTACGAGATCAATCAGGAAATACTTAGAGTTGATGAAGAGTATGTCCTCAAGCAGGTTCAACTAGAATCAGAATATGATGACATCCTCAAGGATGCAAAAAGTTCTACGCGACAGGCAGAAAAGGATTTACTGGATGAATTCCATGCTAGTGAAACTATGACCAAAGATGAACTCAGTAGAAAAATTTTAGATGAAAGGGAAAACCATGAATCCGAAAAAGAAAAAATAGCAAAACAAAAATCTGATGCAATAACAGACCTTGAATCTGAGCTAAAAGATGTAATGCTTGATATTGCAAAAGAATATGAAAATGATTCAGACATTGAAGTGATATGGAATGCTGAAAAGTCAAGTTATGAGGCAGTACCAAGACGATAAGATGAGGAATAACGTAAAACCTG
>JBMYWJ010000060.1:949-4051 GCA_049607285.1 Candidatus Nitrosopumilus sp. | reverse complement strand
TAAGATCTGAAAATACCTTTTCATATACGGATTTTTTCCTTCAGTATACAAAAAAATAATGCAAGGATGCTGATTTGGGTAAGGTCATCTATCTTGTACAAGAAGAAATTAGGAGGATGTATTACTTAGATTTTAGTGAAATTTCTATCCCATAGGAGGCATACCGCCACCGCCTGGAGCTCCAGACACAGCAATTACATCATCAATTCTAAGAATCATACATGCAGCCTCTGTTGCAGATTTGATAATCTGTTCTTTAACTGCAATTGGTTCTACAACATCAATTGTTAACATATCAGCAATCTTAGTATTTCTTGCATCAATGCCAGTCCATTTACGACCTTGATTTTGTTTTGATCGTAGATTTGCCATCGTGTCAATTGGATCCATTCCTGCATTTTCGGCAATAGTTAATGGAATGGTCTCTAGTGCTTCAGCATACTTTTTAATTGCAAGTTGTTCTCTGCCATCAAAGTTATCAGCCCAATCTTTTAGTTGTGATGCTGCAAATGATTCGGGGGCACCCCCACCTGCAACGATCTCGGGCTTTTCAATTACATCTTTTACTACCATTAAAGAATCATGAATAGAACGATCAACCTCATCGATAACCCTTTGAGAACCACCACGAATTAACAAAGTCACGGATTGTGGATGTTTACAACCTTCGATAAAAACCCATTTGTCAGATTCAACCTTCTTTTGATGAGCTATGTCAGCAGAACCAAGATCTTTTTCTGAAAGATCGTCAAGATTGCTAATTACACGTCCATCAGTAGCTTTTGAAAGTTTAATCATATCGCTTTCTTTAACACGAGCGAATTGCCATAATACCATGTTTTGCAAGATAATGCTGTGCAATGTCATCTATTCCTTTTTGACAAACTAGAACATTAACCCCGACATCATGTAATTTATCTACCATAGTCTTTAGCATTCTATTTTCTTCTTCTAAAAACATCTGCATTTGAGTAGGATCAGTAATTCGAATTTCTGAACTCATTTCTGTTTTTTCAATTTCTAACGCTGAGTTGATTAGAGCAATTCGTGCTTTTTCAATTTTTGTGGGCATTCCACTATGAACAATTTCTTTATCTAAAACAATACCCTTTACAATTTGTGTATCCTGAATTGATCCGCCCGATTTCTTTTCAACTTTAATATTTTCAAGGTCAACAGTATATTCTTCACCTTTCTTGGTCACTATACTAAGAATTGCATCTACAACGACTTTTGATAAAATATCGCTATCTTCAGAGATTAGTTTTGATTGCATACTGGTAGTTGCAATCTTTAGTAGAGATTCTCTGTCATCAGGTTTTATTTTCTTTGATAGTTGTGAGTAAATTTCAAGAGTTTTTTCGGCAGCAGTCTGATAACCCTCAACAATTGTAGAAGAATGAACATCTTTTTTTAGAAGATCTTCAGCTCTAGCCAACAATGCCCCTCCAAAAACAACAGAAGAGGTTGTACCATCACCAACTTCGTTGTCTACCGTTTTAGAGATTTCAACCATCATTTTGGCTGCAGGATGCTGAACATCAATTTCTTTTAGAATGGTAGCACCATCATTTGTAATAGTTACATCACCTAAAGAATCAACTAACATTTTATCAAGACCTCTTGGCCCTAAACTACTTCTAACGAGTTCGGCGACTAATTTTGCAGCAGCAATATTATTTTGTTGAGCATCTTTACCTTTCTGCTGTAATGCGCTTTCTTTGAGAACCAAAACAGGTCCATTTGGTCCTTGTTGAATTGATGCCATTTAGATTCAGCTTGACTTCACTAAATCCCCCTTTTTAACATTACTTAGTTGATCGGTTGAATGTAACGACGTTTTTTCACATCAACTATTCCACTAGAAAGAATTCGAATAGATGGTAGCGCCAGGAAGGGCAAAAATAATGGTATCAGATGAGGTCGATGAAACCTACAACCTGAATCTACAATTGATTCATTAATTTTTTTAAAATTTGATGAGATCTTTTCAAATGGATCTGTTGAAACAATACCTGCAAATTGTAGGGGCAAAGATGCTAAAATTTTACCTGATTTGACTACGACAACTCCACCCTGATTTTTGATAAGATGATTAGAAGCAATTGCCATATCAGAATCATCAGATCCAATAACTATCAAATCATTCTCATGAAAACTCCAAGTTGAAGCAAATGCTCCGATATCAGCCCCAAAGTTTTCAAGTAATCCGATAGAATGTTGATTTGTTTGATTAGATCTATCAAATGCTGCAACCTTCCATATGTCAGAGTCTAAAGAAGCAGAAACATTACCATCTATTGGGCAAATCTCAGATGAGCCAATTTTTGTAATAATTTCAGTTTGCATGAAGATAGTATTAGCAAGAATATTTTTCTTTTTTGATTTTATTAAAAAATCATCTTTTGAGAATTTTTTTAATTTGACAGTTTTTTTAATCCATGGAGAAATAATTTTTTTCTTAACGGGAACTACAATATTTCCATTAGATACCACAAGCTTTCCACCCACAAATACTTTGGTCGGTCTAAACGATTTTAAATCATTAAAAACAAGAATATCCGCTAATTTTCCAGGTGCTATGCCACCAAGATCTTTTCCCATATTATAATAATCAAAATTATTCTTGGAGGCCATAGTAATAGCATCTATTGGTTTTAAGCCTAGTTTGATTGATTCTCTAATGCAGTGATCAATGTGACCAAATTTTGTAATATCTAAAGGATCAAGTCCGTCTGAGCAGAACATTAATCGATTAAGATAGATATCATGAGACAAAACTTGAGGAATAATTTCTTTTAAATCACGTCTTATAGAACCTTCTCTAATCATGATCCACATTCCAAGACGTAATCTTTCTAAAACCTGATCAAAGTTAATTGGTTCGTGGCATGAAAGAATACCTGACGAAACATACGCATTAAGTTTTTTCGTACTTGCACCTGCAGTATGTCCATTAATTATACAATCATTATCTAACATTGTTGAAATAGACTTCATTGTTTTAGAATCACGAAGAGTTACTTTGGTCCAAGAGAAAACTTCTCCCAAACCAATAACATGAGGATGTTTTATTGCAGTTTTCTCTTGGGATAAGGAAAG
>JBMYWJ010000060.1:0-939 GCA_049607285.1 Candidatus Nitrosopumilus sp. | reverse complement strand
CCAAACCAATAACATGAGGATGTTTTATTGCGGTTTTCTCTTGGGATAAGGAAAGGGATTTACTGTTACTAAATTTTGCATCTACTGGAAGACCTCCAGGAACCACTTGGAAAATTCTAATAGGTAGATCTTCACCTAGTTTAAGAAATTCTTGAAATCCTTTGTATCCTGCAACACTAACAATATCAATAGGATCAGAAAAAAGAGAAGTAACACCACTAAGAAGAGCTTTTTTACTAAATTCTGAGGGCAACATAAATTGGTCAATGTGTAAATGAGGATCTGCAAACCCAGGGCTCACATACTTGTCCTTAACATCAATGACTACAGTTTTTGGACCCAGTGTATGACCAGAATCTGGACCTACATAGGCAATCCTGTCATTAATTATTGCGATCTGTATTTTTGGAATTATTTCTTTTGTATAGACTGACAATAAATTACAATTTTTTAAAATGAGATTTGCTTTTTTTTCACCCATTGCCACGGAATTTAAAGAATATATGGAATTTGATAGGCTCAAAGTCATGGTTTTTAATTGAATTTTGCACCTATTATAGATTCAATGCTTAAATTACGGTTGAGAAAGTTTTTTGTTGATATGAACATACCCAAGGTGATCAGAAAGTATTGTGCAAAATGTAAAACACACACAGAACAAAAGGTCTCCATTTACAAGGCGGGAAAACGACGTGGTTCTGCAAGAGGTGAACGTAGACATGCAGAACGCAAGCAAGGATATGGTGGACAAAAATTCCCAAAACTAGCAAAACCAGCCAAAGTTACTAAAAAAGTTACTCCTATAATGACATGTACTGTTTGTAAAAAGAAATACAATAAACCAGGGATTAGAATTAAAAAATTTGAGTTGGTGGCAGCATGAAAAAAGATCATATTGGAGTTCCAAAACCATCAAGCAAATTTCAAAAAATTAACTGT
>JBMYWJ010000059.1:0-4076 GCA_049607285.1 Candidatus Nitrosopumilus sp. | reverse complement strand
CATTTTGCTGTATTTTTTACTCAGTGAGGGACTTTCCACTGTGACTCTGAAACAACATCTCGTGAAGTAACAGAGATAATTGCTTTTTCAAGCAAGAAATCTATCCCTTCGAGAAATTCTGAATTAGATATTTGATTAGTTAACCACCAATCTGTATTGACTTTTATCCATTTTGGAATTTGTGAGGTATCTGGAGGTAATCCTTTATCAAAACCAGAGATTTTTAAAATACCTTGAGAAGTAGGAGAACTAAAGCAAATATTTTTGGATAATGGATGGTTTTGTCCCCAGTATTTTGAATTCTTCCTGTGAGGTGACCATCATCATGTTTTATCAAAGTATCATCATAAAGAACCACAATTGAGATTTCATCTTGTTTTATTTTCTCATAAGATAATTTTGCAGGTAGTAGAACAGGAGAATCACCTAAGACTTCAGTAAATTTTATTTTAAAGGGAATTTCTGCACCAGAACTTAATGGTACGTGTTTAAAGGTTTTAGAAAAAATTTCAGAATCATCATTAACTGAAATTGAAATTGTAGGAACAATTGCAAAATCAAACTCATTTTTAACATTTCCAACTATAGTATAGATACCATTTGAATCAAAATACCCAACATATTCATCAGTTGGCACAAAGACTTCTGCAAAAGAAAACTGCAAACCAGATAATAAAATAAAAATTCCTAATAATGAGATAAAATTTTTAAAATATAGATATTAGAAAGAGTTGATAATATCTTCGAATCCAGATGTTGGTTTCTCAAGTAAGCTTGGTCTATAGTCTTCAATTAATTTATCAATTAGCAGTCTTGCTTTAATATAATATCTCTTTTTTAATGCAACAAATCTAACCTCTACTAATTCATCGTCAATAATTTGTGAAAGATAAAGTGAAACAGTTGATGGTGATTTTTTAACTTCTTTTACTAGTTGAGAAAAGTCTAATCCATCTTCTTCTTTAATTAATGCAAGTAGTAAATCTCGTGGAGTTTGTTTTCTTAATGCCTTAATTACAGTAGATTCATCTTCAGAAATATGAGGTAGAAAAAATCGAGCTTGTCGGGGACCACGAATAGCCTTAATAATCCCATGTTTCTCTAGTTTACCCAAATAATGACTTAGTACTCCATTTTTTAATCCAGATGAGCGCATTATCTCACGAAATTGAATACCCGGGTTTTGTTCTATAATTTGTTTTATTTGCATATCTCTTTCAGTCATTTCTAAAAACTCCTAATGCTAATAGTCCTAGTGTGGCAAAGGTCAATAAATGTCCTACTTCTAAAAGAGGCATTTCTCCAAGATCATAAATAGAAGGCCAAGTTGCATCTACAAGTAAGATAATTTCAGCTCCAATAAAATTAGCAAAAGCTATTGTACTAATCAAAAGCCGTTTTGTTTTAATTCTAGAGTATGCAATACCTGCAAGTATTGTAATAAAGACTGCAAGTGTAATTCCTCCAATATGTAAGAAAATGTGTGCGATATGAAAACCATGTAACATATGAGGAACAATAATTGGTAAAGCCAAAATTGCTACAATACCAGTTACTACGACTGAGAACAAAGTTGATTTTCGTTCAATTATTCGTTCAGGTCTAAACAAAGTAATGAAATTACCTAATTTTCAAATTTAAAGCGACTGGTTCATATTTCGAACCACAAAGTATCAAACATTAATTATTCCTTGTTGAATTAAATATTCAATTCCTTGAATGAAGGTTTTGTCATCTATTTCTCCAGAAGCCCACCACTCTGCATTATTTCTAATCCATAAAGGGATTTCCTGAGAATCTGAAACTCTTTTTTGAGTTTGAGGAATTGCAATAATGTCATTTTTAATTAAATATTCAATTCCTTGAATGAAGGTTTTGTCATCTATTTCTCCAGAAGCCCACCACTCTGCATTATTTCTAATCCAATCAGGAATGAAAATCTCGCTATTATGATTTGTAACTCGATTAATTACAATAGGAATAGTTGTCTTTGCAAGATTGTTGTTATCTAAATTTTCAAAATTTAGATTTACGACTCCAGTAACATCCTCAGGAATTAGAAATTCTACAAGATTATGCTCTTCTTTAGAGTCACTAGATATTCCTTTTTGTTCAAAAATAATTTTATCGTCTTGAGTCATAGAAAATTCATAGTTAGTAGCAATAGGCATATTCTTTAAGAAAACATCAGTAACATCAAAAATTATTTTTGCCTCTGAATTAGAAACAAGATGTTCTGGTTCCCAAGATACAAAAATTCTAAATTGTCCATTTTCAGTAACTGAACTTAAACGTGGAGATTCACGATCAGGTTTAATAACAAAATTCATGCCGTTTTGATTCGTAGTATTATCAAGGACATTAAATAATTCTTTTTGAGAAACAATAAAATGAACTATGCGTTCATCAGCAAAAAAATCATCAATATTTACAACATCGTCAGATAATTGGATGTCATTAATGTACACAACAAATCCAGAGACTAACAGATCTCCAAAACTCTGAGGAATTGCAAGTTCTTCATGAACTACAGATGTTTGATTAATGTTTGATTCACTCCATTCAAATGGCATAAAGAATCTAATTTCTTTTAAATTAGAATCATACTCAAAGTTTGAAATTTCGTCATAATATGTAATGACATCAATTTTTTGTTCACCAAAATTTGGATCAATAAAATTATGTGTTGTTGTTTGAGCAATAGAGATTCCTGCATTAAAGACTAGAGGTTCTTCTAAAGTATCAGAATAATCATCAACGGTAAGAACACTAATGTCAAATTTGTACAGTCCTCCTTCGCTAAGATCTTGTCCTTTTATGTGAATCATTCTGCTATCAAGTCCTAATAAGGAACCAAAAAAACTATCATCATTACTTTCTTCAATAATAATAGAATCAGTATCTTGCGACACGAAATTAAACACTATAAATCCATTTTCTGCTTTGAATTCTCGTTCGAACAGAAATTTTTCTCCACGTTCTGCTTTTATCAAAAAAGTTACATCTCTTAAAGTAATTTTTGAATCAAAATCAATTAAAGAAATTGATATTTGTTGATCATCGTTGGTATTAGGATCATTTTGAGAGGATGAAACTTCGAGAGTTACAAGTTTTCCATCTAATTCCACAGGAGGAAAAGTTTCACTTCCTACTCCATGACCATATACATCCTCAAATCCAAACACAAACAATGCAGAAATAATTAAAATTGTAACTAGATGGAAATTTTTCAAACTATGTCCACTTGTTTGGATCTTTTTTACGAATTTGTTTTCCGTCAATCGTAATTTGTTCCTTTTCTTCAAAAACAGTATGCCATTTTCCATTACTTGGAAAAATTTTATTCATTTCTTTGACTTTGTCACTAGTTGGTGCTTTATTCATCAAAGCTCCCCATTTCATGTTTGGAATTTTTGGCATTATGTCGTTGATGTCCTTCATACTATTATTCACCTAACCAAGTTTCTTTAAAAATCTATGATTGTATTTTCATAATTCCTTCTTGAATTAAATATTGGATACCCTGAACAAATGAATTATCATCTATTTCTCCAGAAGCCCACCACTCTGCATTATTTTTTACCCAATCAGGAATTTCTAGTTTTTCAGACAGTGTTGGTTGTGGAATAGTTCCAGGTAAACCTGGACCCATTTCAATAATTGTTGAACCGATTCCAGCATATTTTGGATCATAATCCAATCCAGTTCCGTAAACTAGTACATCTATTCTGTATTGTCCTTGTGATGGAACATGAATTTTTTGAATATCAATTCCTTCACTGGAAAGAATACCCAAGTTTTGAGGATCATCACCAGCAAATCTCTCTAATTCTTGATTATTTTCATCAATTAATGAAATCGCATAATGGATATCCTTTATTAGATCTTTATTTTCGTCAAAGAATGTTATTTCAAATGGTACATCATCTCCAGCACCATATTGTCCATCCCATGAAATATTTACTGTTGTGGGGACTTTTTTTTCCAAATTTGCAGTATCAACTAAATAAAATTCAGTAGAACTTTTTGATACTTCACTTTGTGGGACAAGTTTTAAATCCATCTTTAGATTCTCA
>JBMYWJ010000058.1:0-4143 GCA_049607285.1 Candidatus Nitrosopumilus sp. | reverse complement strand
CAGAAATTTGAAAGTGCTGAACATAAAATTACATTTAGTGTGCCTGAAGGTTGGTTACTACAAGAGCCTAAAAAATTAGATGTTGATTCTCCTGACGTAGTCGCAGTAGGACCAAAAATAGGTGAAATTAACCCTGTAATCTCACTAGTAATACAAGATACCAATCAAAGAACTTTAGATGACTTGATCTCTGAAAAAACTAAAAAATTAACTCAAGGTATTGAATCAGGTGATTTAACGGTTATCTCCCAAGAAAAAACGATTGTCAATGATAATCAGGCATATTTTACCCAGGCAGAAGGAATATTTTCAACAAATGATGAAAAATATGATATAAAATTTCAAGAATTTTTGATTTATGATACTGAAAAATTCTACACGCTTTTGTATAGTAACGGAATAGATGACTTTGATTCTCAACTACCAAGATTTGAAGATTCCATTAATTCCTTTGAAATACTATCTGATACTGATCCCATAGATGGAGAATCTATGAATGAAGTAGGAGGATGTTTAATTGCAACTGCCGCATTTGGATCTGAATTAGCACCACAAGTTCAACAACTAAGAGAGCTACGAGATAACACAGTTTTATCAACAGAATCAGGAATTGCATTTATGAGTGGATTTAATCAACTCTACTATTTCTTTTCACCAACAATAGCAGATTTAGAACGTGAATATCCTATATTCAAAGAGATTGTAAAACTTTCAATTACTCCAATGATATCTACGTTGTCAATTCTAAATTATTCAGAGATTGATTCTGAACAAGAACTATTGTCTTATGGAATAGGAATTATTCTAATGAATATTGGAATATATTTTGTAGCCCCAGCAATGATTTTCTATAGAATTAAAAATTTCATTTAATTATATGTTTCTAATTTTTTGGATTAATTACAATAACGTATTATTTTTTTTACCAAACATCATCAATTTCGTCTAACATCCTGTATTCCTTCTCAGTTTCTCGTTTCATCAATTTCAGTCTAGAAATATCTCTATCAAAAAATAAATCTATTGTCCAGTCAAGAAACACTCTGATTTTTTTATCAAAAGTTGAAATTTTTGAAAGATATACATTTCTCCATATCAACCATGCCCAAAATCCAGAAATATTCATTCCTAAAAATGTAGCAATTCCAGTCCTCTTTCCAATAATTGCCATTTGGCCTTTTGAATGAAACACAAATTTTTCTTTTTGAGAATTTTTAATTAAAGCCGTCAAATTTTTAGCTGTTATTTTTGCTTGTGCTTCAGCAATTTGAGCAGTTGGAGGAAATGGTCTTTGTGTTTCTGGATCTAAAAATAATACACAATCACCTATTGCAAAAACTCCTGGAAAATCTGAAATTTCAAGATAATCATTGACAATTAGTTTGCCTTTCTCAGTTTTGAACATTGATCTCTTGATAGTATTAACAGGAGTTACGCCTGCAGTCCAAACCAAAGTTTTTGTTACAATTGCGCCAATCTTTGATTTATCTATTGGATCTTTTGGATTTTCATCCAAAGCCTTTGTAATTACTTCATTTCCATCAAAACTAGTTACTACTGTTTTTAATCTAATATCAATTCCTCTTTCCGTCATCTTCTCTCTTGCAAATTCTGCTAATTTTTGATTAAATCCCGGCAAGATCATTGGTAATGCTTCTAACACAACAACTTTGATGTCTTCTTTATGAATAGTGGGATAATGCTTGCGTGCATCCAAAAGTAGATCCATTAACTCACCTGCTGTTTCAATTCCTGCAAAACCTCCTCCTACTACAACAAAATTCAAAAAACTTTTTCGAAGAATCGGGTTAGTTTCATTCTCTGCTTGTTCAAGCATATCTATTACTCTGTTTCTTAACATTACAGCATCATTGAGGGTTTTCATTGTAAAGGCATTTTTTTTAACATCTGCCATTCCAAAAAAGTTAGTCTCACTACCAAGTCCAATTACCAGAAAGTCATAATGAATTGATATACTTCTTTTATCTCCTGTTCCCCATAAAGTTATTATTTTTCCATATGGATCAATATTTTTAACTCTGCCTTCATAGAATTTTGTTTTCTTACAAATTGTTCTGATAGGCAAAACAATATGTCTAGTTTCAATCATCCCAGATGCTACTTGTGGTAACATTGGGGTAAATAACAAAAAATTATCTTCGCTTATCATTACTAATTCTATTTCAGGACTATCCCCAAATTCAGATTCTAATTGTCTAACACATTCTACTCCTGCAAAACCTCCTCCTAAAACTACAATTCTTTTCTTGTTTCTATCCAATTCTGTCCTTTCCACAAACTAGATGAATATATGCTATAAAAATAACTTTTATTCAATTATTCTTGAGAGATTTTACAACGTCCTCATTATATCTGAATGTAAGATGTCATATGCTTTTGATGAATCCTTTTCATTTAGAATAACTATGATGTTATCCTGACTGAAAAAAGCATTTACTAGCTCAATTCCATTTGCATGTAACACCTCAGCAACATATGATACCACATGTGATTGATTATGGGATGTAGGTATAGATATTCTAATTTTTGCAAGCCCCGTATTGAATATTCCTTCTCTATTTGAAATACTGCTAAAGATCTGTCTGATATCCTCCATATCTTCAGTAAGAAATCTAAAAGAATCTGAAATTCTAAAAAACTCATAATTGTTAGTCACTTCAGAAAATTTATCTAAAATCATCTTTGGGTCCATTTCGTTTGAATCCTTTATTGAAAATTTAATGTCCATAATTCCATCAGTCAAAACTAATCTAGCATTCTTCAAAATCGATTCATCTTTGATCTCTTCCTTTATTTCAAACGAATCAGCATATCTTTTGATTGCAACTACGACAGTATTGAGATTAACTGAATTTCCTAGAACCTTTTCAATTTCTGGTTGGATCTTTACTGCTAATGCTGTATAGTTTATCAAATCCATTTTCATGCAATCGTAAATTGAGCGATTTCTGGCAATGATCTCTCTTACAATTTCAGGTATTGACATGCTTGAAACTCTCATTCATGTTATTATAATATGTCAATTATAAGAGGATTATGTAAGAAATTAAAATAATAACAATAATCTTTATATAATGTAATATGTATTACATACAATAGGTGAATATGACAATGTTCTTTGATAGTGAATTTGATCGAATTTTCAAAAGAATGTCAAACTCTTTTTTTAACATAGATGACATTTTTGAAGAATTCAAGGGAAATGATTCTGTTTCTGGTCCGTATTTTTACGGTTATACAATGACGGTAGGTCCAGACGGAAAACCTGTTGTAAAGGAGTATGGAAATGTAAAACCTGGTCTGCTTCCAACTTCAGATACGAGAGAACCAATAGTTGACACAATTGTTGATGAAAAAGAAAAGGAAGTAAAACTCATAGCTGAGATGCCAGGAGTTGAAAAGACTGATGTCAAAATTGTGGTTGAAAACAAAATTGTAGATCTTTCTGCAGAGCATGGTGAAAAGAAATACCACGTTAAAGTTCCAGTGAAACATAAAGTTGATGAGAACTCTGCAAAAGCTTCTTACAAAAATGGAATTCTGCAATTAATCTTCAAATTAGTTGACGAAAAACCAAAAGGTAAAAAGGTGGAGGTTGAATAACCCTCCATTAATTTTTGAGGTGTTGATATGAGCGAAATTATTTTAAAAATAAATGAAGTGCCACAACAACATGTTGGAAGAGGTAGGGCTGTTGTTGATCCTAAAATTATTGAAGATCAAAAATGGAACACTGGTCAGATTTTAGAATTAACATATAACAAAAAAACACATGTGAAACTTTGGCCTGGTGCATCTGAAGAATATGGAACAGGAATTATCAAAATAGATGGAATTACAAGACAAAATATTGGAGCGGGGATAGGTGATAAAATTTTATTGAAATCAGTCGAAGCTGCTAATGCTGAACAAATTGTTTTATCTCCAACTGAAAAAATCGCTGCAGAAGGATTACAAGAATATATGATTTATAATTACCTTAATCATGTCTTTACAACTGGAGATTCAATTTCTCTAAATACACAGATGGGCAGTAGAATTCAGTTTATTGTAACTAGTACTAAACCAGCAAAACCGGTTATTGTTACTGAAGATACAGTCTTTAAAATTGGATCAATGACA
>JBMYWJ010000057.1:0-4269 GCA_049607285.1 Candidatus Nitrosopumilus sp. | reverse complement strand
AGTATGATTGACATGTACAAGTTGGAATCTGACATTTTCCTGCCTTGATGATGGAATTACTGTTTTGGTTTAACATATGTGCTTCATCACTATGATGACATCTTTTACAATTCATAACAAAAATCAGTTCATCTGTTATTTAATCCACAAGTTAAGGAATTAAAACTGCTCTAGCTTCAATTTTAGAATCTTTTAATTTTTTGAGTACCTCATTTGCACTTTCTAATGGAAATGTTTGGGTGATTACCTCTAAATTTTCTTCCTGACATATTTTGATTACTTGTTCCATGTCTTTTGTCGATCCAATTAGAGTACCTCTTATTGTTTTTTCTTCAAATGCAACAAATGCGGGTTTTTCTCCAACTGTTGCAATTACAATTAATCCCCCTTTCTTTACCGATTTTATCGCAGTGTCTGTAACAATATTTGCTGGTGCAAACACAATGGCTGCATCTAATAATCCATGTTTTTCTTTTAATTTTTCAAGAAATTTATCTTGATTTTCATAAAATCTCATTGTGTCCATTGCACCTAGTCTTTTGGCAACATCAAGATGATTTTGATTTCTAGAAATTGCAATCACATCACAATTTTCAACTTTTGCAAACTGTATTGCCATATGGCCTACTCCACCAATGCCAAAAATGCCAATTTTTTTATGATATTTTGGTTCTAGTGCTTTGACTGCTTTGTACCCTGTGATTCCTGCACAAAACAATGGTGCTGCATATTCTGATTTCATATTTTCTGGAACTTTTGTTGCAAAATCTTCTGTCACAGTAATGAATTCTGTGTATCCGCCTTTGAAAGACTCTCCAGTTATTGCTGAGGATTCACAAAGGTATTCTTTCCCCTCTTTACAGTATTGACATGTTTTACATGCCTCAAGAAGTGGGGTGATCCCTGCTCTATCTCCAACTCTGAATTTGGTGACTTTTTCTCCAATCTGTATCACTTTTCCTACTACTTCATGACCTGGAATCGTTGGTAATACTGGTGGGATTCCTATGTCTTTCCAATCTCCTTCTATTCCATGAAGTTGAGAGTGACACACTCCACATGCTTCAATTTTTAGTAAAATTTCATTTGACCGTTCAATTTGATGTTTATTAACCTTGGTAAGCTTTAACGGTTTTGTTTCAATTTTGGCACATTCAGAGAGTACCATTGCTCGCATTTTTTCCATAATTTCCCAAATTAAACACGAAATTTTAAGATTTGTTCATTAGAAAAATAAAGGACTTAAATTTTTATCATAATATGACTGAAATAACAAATGAGGACCGTGAAAGAATAAAATTATTACAACTTATCTCTAGTTCAAAAAATGAATTCAAAAATCTTTCTCTAACACAATTGAAACGATTACAAGAGCTAATTGAAAAAAAAGATTACAGTCACGATAAAAAAGCTCATAAATCAAAAGTAAAGTTACTTGGAAAAATAAATGTAAGAATTTATGAATTAGAAGAAGGAAAAGGGATCTGGAGCTAAGTCAATTAGGTACAAATATTATTATATCTCTGTTTAATCATGGTAGAAAATAATCTCATTAATGAAACAAGTCCATATTTACTTCAACATGCACATAACCCTGTTAATTGGTATGCTTGGAATGAAAGCACATTAAAAAAAGCAAAAGATGAAAACAAGCCCATTTTTCTAAGTATTGGTTATAGCTCTTGTCATTGGTGCCATGTGATGGCACATGAATCATTTGAAAATGAAGATGTTGCAAAGTTTATGAATGAAAATTTTGTTAACATAAAGGTAGATAGAGAAGAGCGACCTGATATTGATGATATATATCAAAAAGTATGTCAGATTGCTACTGGTCAAGGAGGATGGCCATTGAGCATATTTCTTACTCCAGATCAGAAACCATTCTATGTTGGAACTTACTTTCCTGTGTTGGATTCCTATGGGCGCCCTGGTTTTGGAAGTATTTGCAGACAACTGTCTCAAGCATGGACAGAAAAACCAAGAGACATTGAGAAATCTGCTGAGAATTTTCTTCAGGCATTAAATAAAACTGAAACAATCAGTGTTTCATCAAAATTAGATCGAACAATGCTTGATGAAGCTGCTATGAATTTGTTTCAACTAGGTGATCCAACACATGGTGGATTTGGTTCTGCTCCCAAGTTTCCAAACGCTGCTAATGTTTCATTTTTATTTCGTTACGCAAAACTTTCAGGACTATCCAAATTCAACGAATTTGCACTAAAAACCCTCAATAAGATGGCAAAAGGAGGAATTTTTGATCAAATTGGTGGTGGGTTTCATAGATATTCCACTGATACAAAGTGGTTGGTTCCACATTTTGAAAAAATGCTTTATGATAATGCGTTGATTCCAGTCAACTATGCAGAAGCATATCAAATAACAAAAGATCCCTTTTATCTTAAAGTGTTAAAAAAAACACTTGATTTTGTTTTACGTGAAATGACTTCTCCGGAAGGCGGATTTTATTCTGCATATGATGCTGACTCTGAGGGTGTTGAAGGAAAGTTTTACGTTTGGGAGAAAAGTCAAATTAGAGAAATTCTAGGTCCAGATGCTGATATCTTTTGTCTTTATTTTGATGTAACTGATGGGGGAAATTGGGAAGGAAGTAATATTCTTTGTAATAATTTGAACATATCTACTGTTGCTTTTAATTTTGGAATATCTGAAGATAAAGTACATGATATTTTAAATCGATGCTCTGATAAATTATTAGATGTACGTTCAAATCGAATTGGCCCTGGTTTAGATGATAAAATTTTAGTTTCGTGGAATTCACTGATGATTACTGCCTTTGCAAAAGGCTATAGAGTAACACATGATAAAAAATATCTTCATGCTGCAAAAACCTGTATTGGATTTATTGAAGATACTCTTTTTGTTGATGGCAAGTTACTAAGAACTTACAAAAATCAAACTTCAAAAATTGATGGATATTTAGATGACTATTCATATTTTGTGAATGCATTGCTTGATGTATTTGAGATTGATCCTGATCCAAAATATCTTAATTTATCTTTAAAATTAGGACGTCATTTAATAACGCATTTTTGGGATCCTGAAAATAATAGCTTTTTTATGACATCTGATAATCATGAAAAACTAATCATTAGACCAAAAAGCAATTATGATTTATCATTACCTTCTGGAAATTCTGTTTCTGCTTTTGTAATGCTTAGACTATTTCATCTGTCTCAAGAACAAGTATTTCTTGAAATTGCTACAAAAATCATGGAATCCCAAGCACAAATGGCTGCAGAAAATCCATTTGGGTTTGGATACCTTCTTAACACCCTGTCTCTTTATTTAGAAAAACCTGTAGAGATTTCTATTATCAACCCTGAAAATTCTGATATCTATAAACACCTTGTTACAAATTATTTGCCTAATTCTTTTATGATCACTGTTCAAAATTCTGAACAACTAAACCATTTATCCGAGTACCCGTTTTTTACTGGAAAAACATTTGAAGATAAAACTTCGGTCTTTATTTGTAAGGATTTCAGTTGTTCTTTACCGTTACACACAATCGATGAAATAGATTCTTATCTTTAGATTTTCTTCAAGTTTATTTCAATAGTGTTTCCAACTTGAGGTCTTCCCATATTGTCATATCTTGATTTCGGCATTGCTATTGTTACTTGTGTTTGTTGATATGTTTTTATGTTTACTGTTGGTTGAGCTTGTAATATTGCCTCTAGCAATGGCATTACCTGCTCTTTAGTCTCAGAATCAAGTTTATTTGAAACATTTTCTATGATCATTTGTTTTTGTGAAATAGGTTCAGTAGATACATTTTCAATTAATGTGATCTGAATCACTTTACCATTATCCACTATTTGTGTAATTTTAAATTCATTTGCAGCTGACAATGATTTGTAAGATCATCTTGATGATTTATCTTTAACGAATTGAAAAATATAATGCCATCATTGCTGTTACTACTGCTGCTGATACTCCCAAAACAAAAATTATTTTACTTCCGTCTACTTTCATGATTTTTTTTCTTACATATAGAATTAAACTGTACCTGATTCTATTTTCTTCCTCTACTCCTAATGTGTACCATTAATGTTATTGTATGGCCTTAATTTTTCATGCCTATGAATTATTTTATTTTAGACAAATTGATTTGATCATGTCTAAACAATCTTAGAATATATCTTAGTTTAGCTCACTTAAACCTCAAACCGCGATTTAGTTTTCTTCAATTCGTGCTTCTGATTATTTTTTGATTCTTTTTTATCCATTTTTGCAGTTTTT
>JBMYWJ010000056.1:0-4428 GCA_049607285.1 Candidatus Nitrosopumilus sp. | reverse complement strand
GACTTGGATCTGCTGCTAGATTTTTGCTTGGAAGTGTTTCAAACAAACTTGCTCAGTCATCTTCTTGTTCTTTGCTAATAGTAAAATAAAATCACTTGTCTGCTAGAGCACTTACAATATCTGATTTTGTAATTATTCCCACCAATCTAGATTTTTTTATAACTGGCAGTCCACTGATATTGTATTTGATCATGAGGATTATTGCATGTTTGATATCTTCTTTTTCTTCCACCACAATTGGATTGGGAGTCATTACATCAGTGCAATGAAATGGAAACAGATAACTCATCTGATTTGAGTGAGTCTCTTTTAATCCCTTTTTGAATTTGTATTCTTGAACCTCACTAGGATCTGCAGATTCTGCTATCCATTGAGGTATCTTCGCAGGCACAAAATCCCTGAAAGTGACTATTCCTACGGGTATTTGATCTCTTTTTATGATTATCCTTGATATTCTGTATTTTATCAGCAGGCTCTCAACATGTAATATTGGATCACTCGGAGCAGCAGTTACCACTTTCTTTTTCATTAATTTTGAAACCTTGATTGATGATGAAGAGGATTCTTTTGTAAGAAAAATTGTTACAAGATCCGTCTTTGTTACAATTCCCTCTAATGTTTTATCCTTTTTTAGAATAATTACTAGACTAATTTTATGTTTTTTCATCAATTTTGCACAATCTTGAACTGTACTATCTTTTGTTAATGTGAATAATCTTCTTGATCTAAAATCTTTTGCCTTTACAGATTCTAACGGGTGTGAACCTAATTTGTAAATCTTTTTTGCAATATCTTTTTCAGTTATTACTCCAACTGGTTTTTTCTTGTCTACTATTATCACTCGTTTTATCTTTTTTTCTAATAGAACCTCTCTTGTTTTCACAAGTATTGTATTGGGATTAATTGTAATTGGTTTTTTTATTAATCCAGATAAACTAAAATTTCTTACATCCATTCTAATACTATATTGACAATTTATTAAATACTGTCTCTAGTAATATCATTGTTGAAAATCATACCTGGTAATTGCAGTCTTGGTTTTTAATTCCAGTTGATACAAGTCATACATGATAGATAAGATTCCTTTATATGTAATTGGTTTGCCAAAAGATGAACCTGTCAATGAATTGCTTGTAGCAAAATTTGAAGGTACTTTAGAAAAAGTAAAAAAAATACTGCCAGAAATTATTGAGGCAAAAATTTCAGTAAAGTCTCAAAATCCAGAGGGATCAAGAACACACTATGATGTTACCTCTACTGTTACAACGTCTAAAAATCAGTTAATCTATACTGAATCAGGCTGGGATATTCTCAAAATTTGCGATGAATTGTGCAGAAAACTAGAAGGGAATCTTTCAAAACATGATGATAAACGTCAAAGAGAAAGCATTCGCAAAAAAGAAAGAGAAGGTTATTGACGTGTTGTTCCAAAACATTCTTGTTCCTTTTGATCTATCTGCCCAGTCAACCCGAGCCTTCAAGGTTGCAGTAGATATTGCAAAAAAATATCACTCCAAAGTAACTCTTCTTGTTTGTCTTGAAGGTGATGCATGGCACCACAAGTACTATGATTCAAGAGCAGATTCTGAACTTATTAAAAAACAAAGCAAGGCTGCAAAAAAATATTTAGAAAATCTAGAATTAATTGCAGAGAAGAATAACATTTCTGTCAAATCTCATATTTTAGCATCAAAATCTGTAGTCAAGGATATTGTAATTTTCTCAAAATCACGAAAACATGATCTAATAGTTATGGGTTCACATGGAAGGACAGGTATTGATAAATTAATTTTAGGTAGTGTTGCAAACGGTGTAACACAAAAGGCTAATTGTCCAATTTTGCTAGTTAAGTGATGATTATATCAATAGTATAATTTAGTTAATTTTAACAGAATGTCCCATTGTTTGTTTTAGAATTTTTATCTCTAGTCTTCCCTTTTGAAACATGGCAGTTGTCTTTTTACTGTCAATTTTTTCAGGTAGTGAAATTGATTTTTTAAAATATTCAAATTTTATAATTCTGCCTAACTTTTCTTCTGAATATTTTTCTTTGAGTTTTGCTTCAACGTTGATAGAATTCTCATCAAAAGTAACTTTGATATCTTTTTTGTTTACCATTGGAAGATCAAATATTAACGTCCAGTGATTGTCAAATTCTTGCAGACATGAAAGTGGTGAAAGAATTTTATGTTCTGTATCGTCATCAAACAGTGAGTTAATTATTGGAGATACAATCCTAAACTCATAATCAATGTTATTTCTCACAAAATCACCTGTAAATCTGAGGAACCCTTACCTGTTTTTCTTGTAATGGTTGTTGCTGTAATGTACGAGTTGTTTCTTCCATGAGATTTCTGTATTGTATTCTTAACTTGTCAATCTTGTTTTGAATGTCACTTGTGTCTGCTTTGATCTTTAGAATTTTGCCTAGAGTAATTATTGCAGTAATTGATGCTTCAGGATCTGGAAAGAATGGATGACATTCTGCATATAACATAAGTACTGGAATGTCCGTTTTTCTAAAAACTGAGATTATAGCAGCATCTGTTCCAAATATTGAACCGTCTAGAAATTTTGGAATTTCATTCTCATAAAGTATTTTATCCAATACTGAATGTGTAGCCAGACCGTAAATTTTTGGGGCATCTTTTTGTTGGTTGACAGTCTTCATTCCACTTACAATTACTATTTTTTTGATTTGGTTGTCTTTGCAAAATTTCTGGATTGCAATCGCAAATTCTTCTGCAAGATACTGGTCAAATGGGACATCTGAAATTGCTACGAAAATATTGTTCTTATTGTATGCTCTAATTGGTCCAAGTATTTCTCCACCTTCCACAAACAATGTTGAAGGAAGACCAGGTACATCAATTTCCTCTATCTGTTTCATCTTTAGATGATGAATTAGATACGATACAGAAAAAGTTCCAACAAGTCCATTGCTTGGAAATCCTACAAGTAATGTGTTTTTACCAATATTGGATTTGGCAATTTTCAAACTAATGTTTTATACAAATTCTACAATTAAAAGAAAAACCTAGATTTTCTATATTGATTTTCAGCAATGATAATAAAATTACGGAAACGTATGATACGAAATACTAGTGTATATCGGATGGGTTAACGCCCTGCGTTTCCGTATATTGCATCAAACCAAAGTCTAATGCAATTTACCTTACAGAAAAATATTAATTAAATAAATGACCTTATTATCAACTTTGAATTTCACGTATAATAAAAAATTTAGAGGGCTTCTTCACCCTTTGATTTTTTACGAATGTCTACAAGATTCTCAACGTTTGTAATCATTACTTTTCCTGCTTCTGCACTATCACTAATGCATTGTACTGTTTTTTCGGCGTCTGCATCAGATGTTAATACCATGATCACTTTGTTGTCTCCAAATCTTGGATAGTATAACCAATAGCCCATTTGATTTGCGTCAGGCGGATGTTTGCCGCGACCACTTGCAGTAAATACTGTAACACCAGTTACACCAATACCATGCAATGATTTATTCACTGCATCCAGATTTTTTTCTGGAATTATTGCATCAATTCTTTTCATTGTGTCAGTTAAACAATTCTATCTTTTAAAACACGTTTTAGATTATCTTTTGTGAGATTCAGATTTGAAAAAACCGCAAATCATTTTTTAATTTTATGAGACTTTTACAGCAATTACTTCATCTGTTGGGCCTATTAATGGTTCCTCCATTCCTATCCCATTCATTAGAATCTCAATTTCCACAGGGCTATCCGAGTGAAGCTCTCTAGTGTAGTAAGTGATTTCACCATGATGTGAGTGAAGATCAGACATCTTTAACACCGTTTGATCATCCTGAGTTACATGGATACTATGGTTTACATGCTCTAGAATATTTCCATCTTTGTCATGAAATGTCTCTATGAGTTCTAGGAATTTTCCAGGCATTGGCGTACTCGATTTTATCTCAACTAATACAGTTCCATCAGAAGATTGTCCTGTTGCCAAAATTTCATTTTTGATAGTAGTATCTGATGCATCTATATTTTGTAAAACAAGATCTCTCATTTGTTGTTTTAATTCTGGATCTTGTAACATTATGCCAATCTGGTTTCTAGTTTGCTGTTTCATTATTTGTTGAGAGTTTCCAGTCATATCGCTTCCAATCATCATATTATTTCCTTTCATACCTTGACCCATCATAGGACTGCTACCACTCATTACTCCAGTCATATCGCTTCCATCCATCATGTGCATCATCATCGGTTTGTGCTGTTTCATTGATGACATCATGTTTGGATGTTGCAGCATTATGTCCATCATCTGTTGTCTCATCTGAGAATCTGTCATCATCGTCTCCATCATCTGGTTCATGTGTTGTGGATTATTTCTAAATTCATTTAGCATATTCTGTCTGAATTCTGGGTCTTGCATTGCTTGTTG
>JBMYWJ010000055.1:0-4503 GCA_049607285.1 Candidatus Nitrosopumilus sp. | reverse complement strand
TAATATCAATACCTAGAGACTTGCCTAGTTCCTGTTTATTTGGTACAAATGCATAAGCTGCACCCTGTTCTTCACATAGAATTGGAAGATGAGCAACTACTTCTGGAGGTTCAACGTCTTCAGCAATAACAATTAATTTACTTGTACCACGTTCAATTGCCTTGGTGGCTTCATTGGTTCCTTTCTTAACTTTACCACTGGTAGATGCAACTCTAACAGCCTCCAATATTGGATTTACAAGATCCTCAGGAGTCTCAAATTTAACATAATATGCTTTTCCCATACTTCGTCACCCTAAGGGTTCATTCTCCATTCTCTCAATCGTTTAGTTTGGTTTTAAAAGTGTTATCGGGAAATGGTGGACTTGACTTTTTTGAGAAATTCAGACATCAGATTGTCTAATTTCTCATCGCTATCAGATTCTGCATAAATTCTAACAATTGGTTCTGTACCACTGGGTCTAATCATCACCCAATTCTTGGAATCAATAGTAATTTTTATGCCGTCAGTCAAATCTGCATTTGGAAATTCTTTTTTTAGTGACAAAATTAATTTCGGTATCTTGTCAGGGGAACATGAAACTTTGTCTTTTGTAGTAAAAGAAGGAGGCAAACTAGAGATCTCTTCTGATAATGATTTTTCATTTGCTGCCAAAAGATCAAGCATTAATGCTAATGTCATACAACCATCTCTTACTTGATTATGTATTCCATACATGAATCCACCATTTTCTTCAAACCCTATCAGGGCATTGGTTAGAACCATTTTTCGTGAAACTTCTACACTACCCACTTTGGTACGAATAACTTTGGAATTAAATTTATTAGCTAAAATTTCAATACTAGAACCAGAGTTTATACAAGTAACAACTAAAGAGTTAAGATTCTTTTTCAATATGTATTGAGCAAGAACTAGTGCAGATTTCTCACCAGTTAAGATATTACCATGATTGTCACAAAAAATACTCCGATCGCCATCTCCGTCAAAAGCAATTCCCAAATCAGCCTTGTTTTTTATCACAGTATTTGAAAGATCTGAAAGATTTTGCGGAGTAGGTTCTGATCCACGTCCTGGAAAAGTACCATCAATATCAGAGTTTAAAAGAAATGCCTTGCATTGTATCATTTGACAAAATTTTGGCGTTGCTACTGCCTGAGCGCCATTTCCCAAATCTAGAACAACTTTGAATTGTTTTGATTCTATAAGTTTAGAATTAACTTGAGATGCTATACCTTTGAGATAGACATCAATTGCTCTTATTTCATCTCCTGTTGTTCCCCATTTTGTAGGATTTGTGATCCATGCTTTTTTTGTATAGATATTCTCAATTAGTAATTCGTCATCACGAGAAATCTCAACACCATCTTTTGCAACAGGTTTGATTCCATTATATTGAGAGGGATTGTGAGAAGCAGTAATCATCATCCCTCCAGAATAATTCAAAGATTTTACAGCAAATTCAAGACAGGGCGTAGGAACAACTCCTGCAACATTACAATCAATTCCAATCGAATTAAGAGTAGAGCTTAGTACTTTACAAATTGCAGGACTAGATTCTCTTCCATCAAATCCAATCAAAATTGGTCCTGTTTTAAAATAAGTTCCAATGGCCAGAGTCATGTCATGAATAAATTCCAATGTAAAATCTTTAGAGAAGACTCCACGAATTCCATTAGTTCCAAAAAATTTTGTCATAACATGATGTAATAATAGATAAATTTGTGTTTAATGGAAAATTCGTTGCGGGAGTCGCCCAGCCTGGTCAAAGGCGTAGGGCTTAGGACCCTATCTCTCAGGAGTTCGTGGGTTCAAATCCCACTTCCCGCATTACTTTAGTTTCTGTGAATGATTAATAATGAGAAAACCCTCAACAAACAAAGTTATGAAAAAAACAGTGATTGGAATTACAGTAGTGGGTAAGGATAAGGAAGGAATTGTTGCAGCCTTTACTAATTTTGCATTTTCAAAAGGTGGAAACATAGAAAAAGTAAATCAAAATGTGATCAAAGGTTTATTTGGAATGTATCTGGAAGTATCTTTTTCAAAAATAGTTGACGTAAAGAGATTTGATTCAGAAATACAGAGCATAGCAAAAAAGGAAAATATGGATGTTAGTACACATCATGAAACAAATTCACAAAAAAATATTGCAATATTTGTAACAAAAGAACCACTTTGCCTTCAAACAATTCTTGCAAATACAAGTACCCTTAAAGGGAAAATTTCAGTAATTATTGGAACAGAAAAAACTCTAAAACCATTAGCAAAAAAGGTAAAAATCCCATTTCTTGTAATAGAAGAAAAAAATCAACAAAAAGCCGAAGAAAAAATTATTGAAATATGCAAAAAATATGAAATTGATTTGATTGCACTTGGACGATACATGAGAATACTTAGTCCCAATTTTGTTTGGAGATATCCAAATAGAATCATCAATATTCATCCATCATTACTACCTGCATTTCCAGGTGCTTTAGCGTATGCACAGGCATATGAGAGAGGTACAAAGATTGTTGGTGTAACTTCTCATTATGTTACAGAAAACTTGGACCAAGGACCAATTATTTTTCAAGATTCTTTCAAGGTAGATCCAAATGATACATTAGAAGAGATCAAAACCAAAGGACAGAAGTTAGAAGCAGATACATTGTTTAAAGCAATGAAAATGCATTTAGAAAATAAACTTGAAGTTCGTTGGAGGAAAGTTCACCTCAAATTAAAGTGAATTAAATGACAAATATCAAAACTCAATTTGATCCTGAGTTAAGAAAAATAGTTCGAAAGAAAGAAAAAATAGTAGCATTAATTCCAGTAGGTTCAATAGAACAACATGGTCCACACTTACCCATATCAACGGATTCAGATATTGTAACTGAAGTAGCAAAAAGAATAGCTGAAACGAATGGATATTTTCTTCTTCCAACAGTTAATTATGGAGTTTCATTTGAACATACACCATTTTTTAATTTAAGTGTCAGAGAATCAACCTTACGGGCTATTTTGAGTGATTTATGTTCATCACTTTTGGCAAATAAAATTAAGACAGTTTTCATTATTAATGGACATCATGGAAATCTGAAGGCAATAAAAGATCTAGATTTCAAACTCCAAAAACTCTCAAAAAACAAGCTCAAAATATTTTCATTTTCATATTGGCATTTTATGAGTAGAGAGTTTGATCATGCAGGATTTGTTGAGACATCGTTAATGTTGACAATTTCCAAAAATGTCAAAATGAAACTAGCTAAAAAAGGATTAGTTACAGAAGGAATGTCAGAACAAGAAATCAAGAGAATTGGTAAGATTGCTAATCAATCTTTTCCAAAAGCAACAAAAAATGGAATATGGGGAGATCCTACAACAGCTACAAAGAAAGATGGGCAGAGAATTTTAGATGAGATCACTAAGAATCTAGGAAAAAAGTGTCAAACTTGCCTTACTGGACATAGCTCATAGTTACACCAATGAAATTTTAATATAATCCCTCAATATCAAAGCCAATAAGTGAAATAGATGTCCGTCGATATGGCAGTAAAAGTACTGGATGAGAGTATCAATCAAGTTGTATTGATAAAACTCAAGGGTAACAAGACAATTAGAGGAAATCTTCTAGGTTTTGACCAACACATGAACCTGCTACTTGACTCTTCAGAGGAAATTCCTATGGAGGGCGATTCAAAAGGCCTTGGAACCATCGTAGTGAGAGGAGACAATGTGATTATGATTTCTCCTCCACCAGCACAAAATTAGGTGATTTGATACGGTAAAAGGTACTACTTCAATGGGTGGATTCACCAAGAAGAAAGTTCACATAAGATGTAGACGATGTGGTAAGAATTCGCTTCATAAACGTCATCATCAATGTGCAAGTTGTGGATTCCCAGAGGCCAAACGAAGAAAGTATTCCTGGATTAAATGGTATACATAAATGCAAGAACTTGTTCTTATTCTTAGCTCATTAGCAGGCGTAGCTACGGCAGCAGCTGTTCGAAAAATTCCAAAGAACAAAAATCAACTCCTTAGCCTTGGTGCTAGTTCTCATATCAAAAATCAGATCAATACTTTAAAAATTGAAAAGGACATTCTTACAAAAACAATTTCAAGATTATACCAAAATGACTCTGAATTTTCCAAAATTCAAAAAGACAAGTTGCTACTAAAATACCAACATCAATTAGGAATCATCCTAGCCAAAATAGAAAAACTGGAACAGGCAAGTAATCATCCTGATTTAGGTCCTGTTGGAGATGGCCTCATCACATTAATGGATCAAAAATTATCAAAACTTGATGATCGTCTATATGAAATATCATCAAAGATGGTAAATACAAAAACTCAACAGCCAAGTGTAAAAGAACCAGAAGGTAAAACCAATGAAAAGAAAAAAGATGTTTCATTGTTTGATGAAGAAAAATTCAATTTTAAAAATCTAGGCAAATCTCCAAATATTGATTCTGTACAAAATGAACCTTCATACCAAAAATCAACAAAATCATTTGAATT
>JBMYWJ010000054.1:0-4638 GCA_049607285.1 Candidatus Nitrosopumilus sp. | reverse complement strand
AATTATTAGAAAAAAGTTATAAAAATCATTCACCTAATGTTATAAGAAAAATTAAATCTAAATTTAAATTAGGATGGGAAGCCTTAGAAAAAATGTAAAATATAAAAATTCAAGTGTAGAATGGGGAATAAAAAATGCAATAAAGAAGATCATCACAGAACCAGATATTATTTATCACAAAGGGGATTTTGGAAAAGAACCAATGATAATAGTTTTTGGAACAACGCCAGATAATGTATTAGAAAAAATTTTAAAAATTATTTGACATGGAATCTTCAAAATTGAAGAATCACGCTAGAAATATGTAGAAAATAATTATTTGATCAAAAATAAAAACCAAATAATTCCAAGAATAAGAGTTACAGAAAATACAACTATCTTTTAGAAAAAAGTATATCAAGACCTTGATTAAGAACTAGGTAAGAGCAAAAAAGATGAACGAGGTAACAATTAGAGAATTAAAAAAAGAAGATCTATGGAATGGATTTCTAACATCTTTGGACTCCTTAAGACAAGCTAGCGATATTGATAGGGATAAAGCGTTAGAAATTTTTAAAAAAATTGATTCAAATCCAGATCACATAATTGGAGTTGCTGAATTAGATGGAAAAATTGTGGGGTCTACAACTTTGTTAATCGAATCAAAATTTATTCATAATGGGGGGTTGGTGGGACATATTGAAGATGTTGTTGTAGATAAAAATTTTCAAGGCATGAAAATTGGTGAAAAAATAATGAGATATCTCCTGAAAGTGGCAGAAAACAGAGGATGTTATAAAACTATTTTAGATTGTACAAACGATGTTAAACCATTCTATGAGAAGATAGGATTCAAGCATACTGCAAATGAATTAAGATTTGATCATATCTAGAAATATTCTTTTTTGGGACGTTGTTTGGTATTCTTGATCAAATAATATCCCACCACAAATACTGGAACAGATAAGAGCATAAACAAAATTGGGACATATTTTACTGCATCAGTAAGATAAACATCATCAATTTCAGTAATGAGGGAATAACAAACAAACATTCCTGCTAACAAAATTACTCCACCTACAATAATCAAACCACCAATTTGTTTTGATCCATATTGTTTTGATAGGATAAATGCAACTGCTGCCAAAATTCCTGCAGGACCAACACCAATGGAAATAAACTGAAGTATTTTTGGATTAGCTGAAAACACTGCTGCAAATTCAAGATCATCAGGATCATTAATCATAAAAACATAAATTGAGATCATTTCTCCTGCAAACATAGCAAATAAAGCTACACTAGTAATTGCAAGCCATTTCTCAATTGCCATAACTCTAACAAATTATAGTTGATAAATAAACCATTCAGAAGATCATACAATTCCAACTAAATTTGCTAATTCTTTTCTGCAAGATGCTCCAAGTTTTTCTGCTGCTTGCTCTGGAGAAACATCATTAAGGAAAATTCCATATCCACGTTCCAATCCAGACCAAGATTTTGTAATAGGATAAATTTCAATATGCCAATGAATTTGGCGACTATTTTTCTTCTCAGGGGAAAGATGGAAGACCAAATTGTATGAAACATTTTTAATGGTTTTTGAAAGTCCGCCCAAAGTTGCTCTCAAGATTAACGATAAATCATTAATATCTTTTTGAGTAATTTTTGAAAAACTGGTAATATGTTTTTTGGGAGAAATCCAGAATTCATATGGATATGAAGGAGACCAAGGACAAAATGCGATAAATCCTTCTGTTTGAAGGATTTGTCTAGGACCACCAGTTTCTTCATTTATTGTTTGGCACATGGGACAAACACCTTTTTCATTTAGAATTTTGTGAGATGCTTCAGTCTCCTCTTCAATAGTTGGAGGAATTGTGGAAAAAGTAACAAGATTAAGATGAGGATGATGGGTATTACTGCCAGAAAGTTCACCTTGATCTGCATAAATTGAAACATAGGTGACACCTTTTTGTGTATAGAGCCACCTTAGTCGATCTTGAACCACTACCAGTACATTTGACCATTGTTCAGAATCAATTGTTGCAAATGTATCTTTTTGATTAGGAGATGCAACAACAATATAGTGATAACCATACGCAGGTTCGCTATAAAAGGGTCTATCGCTATAGGAATTTTCTGTATCGATGGAAACAATTGGATTTTTACTTTCAAAAACTCTAATTGACCATCCTTCTACATACTCATCCTCATTATCTTGGAGGCGCTGAAGCATTCCACCTTTTGCAACAAGGGATAAAACAGAAGGATTGGTCATAGATTCATTCCCAGGAGAATACAGAGATTTTTTTGAATTAACAGGTTTGTTATTTTGTTTTGAGACAATCATAAAACGCTCAGAAACATTGTCCTTACGCATATCCCCCATAATGGTTATTGAAAGTAAATGTCTGTTAAAATGTTTACTAAGATCTAGATTCTGAAAAAATAATAAATAAATAAATTTGTTAAAACAAAAAAGATGTTAAAAATAGTTTTCTCAAACTGTAAATAATTGAAAAATATTTTCAATTCATTGTTTTTGATCGATCAAAATCATGCAAGACTTAAAGGAGAGCATTAGAGTAGTATACACGAGTAATTATGAATAATTCAGATGTTCATATGATTTATGTTCTATTAGATGGCGTTGGGGACCTTCCACATCCAGATTTAGATGGCAAGACACCATTGGAATCTGCAAATACACCCACATTGGATAAAATTGCTAGCAATGGAGCAATCGGAGAGGTAATCTCAGTAGGAAAGGGAATTGCACCAGAATCAGATATCGCCGTTTTTAATATGCTAGGATACAAATTCAATCATGCAGATTATGCTGGACGAGGAGTAATTGAAGCAATTGGAATCGGGATTGATTTTAAGGATGGAGATTTGGCGTTAAGAGGTAATTTTTCTACATTAAATGAAAAAGAGGTCATCATAGATAGAAGAGCAGGAAGACACATTGAAAAAGAAGATGCGGACGGAGTGGCAAGAGAAATTGAAGAGAAAATAAAGTTTTCAAATCCAGATACGTCAGTAGTTGTTTCACCTACAATTGGACATAGGGTAACAGTAAGAATTAGATCAAAATCAGAAAATTTTTCCTCAAGAATAACAAACACAGACCCAGCTTACAGCAATATTGGCGGGATGGGGGTAGCAAAGGCCGTAGGTGACTTTTTAAAAATTGAAAAATGTCTGCCATTAGAGGAGGATAAAGACTCTAAATCTACTGCAGACATAGTAAATGAATTTTCAGATAAATCTATGACAATTTTAAAAGAAAGTGAGATTAACAAGAAACGTCAAGAACAGAACAAAAAGGTACTTAGTTGTATTTTGCTTAGAGATGCAGGTAACAAATATCCGGACGTAATTCCAATTAATAAAAAATATGACATGAATTTTTCATGTATAGTAGATATGCCAGTAGAACTTGGAATATCAGAAGTTCTCAAAATGAAAGCATTTGAAGCAGGTGGATTAACAGATTATGAAGAAAAGGCAAGAGTGGCAGCAAAAGCAATGGAGACCCAAAATGCAATTTATGTTCATCTCAAAGGTCCTGATGAATTTGGACATGATGGGGATGCAATAGGTAAAATGAAAAATATAGAAGAAATTGATCAAAGGTTCTTTAAGACCCTTGTTGAAAACATTGATTCAAGTAATACAGCTATTGTAATTTCAGCAGATCATTCAACACCATGTATTAACAAAGGACATAGTGATGATCCAGTTCCAGTTCTAGTATCGGGGGATTTTATTGAAAACGATGGAACAACAAGAATGACAGAAGAGCAAGCAAAGAAAGGCAGTATAGGTTTACTTCAAGGTGCAGAAGTGGTTACAAAATCTCTAGAGCTAATTAAATTTCAAAAATAGGCAAACTATTTGTTTCTTGCATTTTAATTGCTTTATTTCTAATTCTATCTACATCGATTGAGTGATACATTGATGGAGAAGTACCTAATTTTTCCAAGGCTCTGCCAAGCATCCCAATACCAATACTAAGTTCATCTCTTTGAGCATGTGCAAATGCAACTGCTATCAGAATAATTCCTTGAACAAGTTCTTTTTCTCTGCCAAAACATTTTTTCCAGACACCCTCAAATGCTTCATGACTTTCCCAAAACCGTTCGTTATTAAAATAGAATACCCCATCTACAATGCCTTGTTCTTTTTCGATCTCTTCTTCAAATACATGTCGTATATTATATACAGAGCCAATGGGAGATAATTTTTTGACAAGAGTGTTTAGTTCATCTTTTTCAACAGATACATCCAATTCTACAAACTTTGTGGCAATTCTAACAACTCTAATTGAAACGTTCATGGATGCGGCTAGATCTCTTGCTTTGTATACCACTTCTCGAGAATTCTCAGGTCGATAATGTCCATTTTTTAAATGAAGCATATAGCGTTCCATGATATCAATTCAGATGGATTTCTTAAATTTCTTATGTAATGACAATGAGGATCTACAAACAGTTGTTTCGTATAAATAATACTAAACTTTAGAACTTCAAGAATGCAAATTTATATTACTATAATGACGTTGCCAGTAAATCATTCAGATAGACTTTATTTGAAATTAGAAATGACTAGACATGTGATCTGAAACTTCATTAAATTCCTCAAATATTTGAAATA
>JBMYWJ010000053.1:0-4991 GCA_049607285.1 Candidatus Nitrosopumilus sp. | reverse complement strand
AGATTTCTGAACGACAGCAATCCGATAAAGTAACAATTGATCATATTAGAGAAGCTTCACTAAAAATTGAAGAAAATAAGGAAGAAACTTCTCTTAAATCATATCCATTACATGAAAAATTGGTAATTCTTGCAATAATGAAGGCAAATGGTTCTTCCACTGGCGAGATATATTCATCATACAAAAATCTGTGTAAGATTGTTGGGCGTGATGAACTTACACAAAGGAGAGTCACCCAAATGTTAAGCGAAATTGAATTATCTGGAATAATTACTGGTAGGCTTGTCCACCAAGGTATTCATGGTAGAACAAAAAAATACAAACTTACAATTTCTTCTGAAATGGTAAAAAACACATTTCAGGATGATTTAACTTTGCAAGATATTGTCTGAATTTGAATTGTAATTTTCATGGAAGACCTGAAAAGTCTTCAGATTTACCATTATTGCTATTCCTGGATTTGGTGTCATCCCAACACTAGCCTGAAACGGAGTTTGTTTTTGCCATGAACCAGAATTTATCAATAAAATCCCCTTGTACATGTCAAGTTGTGCTCTATGAACATGACCAACATGGAAGATGTCTGGAATTTCCTCAATTACCAACAAATCCTGCATTTCAGGAGCTATAGGCGTCTGACTCCCATAAATTGGGCTAAGATGTCGTGCCTTGAGAAGATGTTTCATCACGTTTGTTGGTTTGTCATAACTTAGACCAGGTGTAGTCTTTACAATATCATCAATACTTTGTCCATGAAACATCATTATCTTTACACCATTTAATGAGACTACCGCAGGATTGCCAACCATTACAACATTTTCTTTGTTCCATAAACTTGAATTATATTTTTCTGGAATAGCAGGTTGTGGAAGTGCTCTTCTGCCAGGATCATGATTTCCAGGCATTATTATGATTTTGATATTCTTTGGAATTTTGTTAATCAAACCTTCTGTTTTTTTTAACTGTTCTTCAATAGTTTGACAAACCAATTCTTTATTCTGATTTGGATATATTCCAACCCCATCTACTACATCTCCACCAATTAAGACAAAACGAATTTTTCTGGCAATTGGATCAGGACTTGATAACCACGAAACAAATTCTGTAAACTCATCTTCCATGAAATATTTACTTCCAATATGTAAGTCTGAAAGAAATACTGCATATGTTTCAGTTTCTGACTTGTTTGTGGCCTGATCAGGAATATCAGGCAAAATGATATCCTTAATTATGAATCCAGAATTCTTCCCCAAACTAATTCTAACCATTACAAATTGGTCAGTTAAAAGAGTACCAGCAGTATTTTGTAGCTCAGTATCAAAAACAATCCCCTCAAATGAGCCTGATGGATCCTCTAAAACCAATTTTGTAATGTTTCTTTCTGTGTTTCTTTGGGAAACAAGGCCACAAACATAAAAATCATCTTCTGATTTAGTGGTTTTAACTGATGCTATGGATTTGAGCATCCTTGATTCTGGTCTATCTGTAATTATTCGCTTAAGTTTGTTAAAACGACTAGAAAACAGAGCATTATAACCCTTAACTCCTTCACCAGTTGTTATTTTGTTAGTTGGATCAGATAATACCTTTATTTCACTTTGTAGCCCAGGATCATCTTTGATTCCAAGATAAATCTCTAAATCGTTTTGGTTAATCTGAAATAATTTCTGTCTGGTCTTTTCTCTGACTATTTCTCTTATAATTTTCTCTAATTTTCGAACATCTACATTTTCCAATATCTTAAATGCATCTGGATGAATCTGGAATCCTTTATTTAATGCATAGTTTAACGCAACGGTTAACTCTTTATTCATATGACAAATTATTACTTGGTTTAATTAAATCTGCATTGAACACCTAACCCTCAAATATTGTTCAAAACCAAAGGTGATGTGAATAAAATCAGAATAATCACTTTTTTTGTATTTCTAGTAATTTTTGCAGCAACTTACCAGATCGGGTCAATGTCTTCTGTAAGTGAAGAAGACGCAAATACGTTCATGTCCGAATTTGAAGAACTTGTTTTAGATATTGATGCCTTTGGAATTTTTACGCACAACACATCTATTGCATTACCCATGTTTATTCCTGGATTTGGAATTGCATGGGGACTCTTTTCTGCATGGTCCACAGGGTTTGCTTTTGCGGCAATTGTTACTACTGCACCACAATTAGCAGAAATTCCACCTCTTTCAATTCTTTTCTTGTCTCCATTTGGATTGATGGAACTTATTGCATATTCTTTGGGTATCTCAAGAAGCTTCATTTTGATCAGAGCAATAACCAAAAAGCTGAAACTTCTCTCATTTATCAAACCAACTGCAACAGAAATTGGAATTGTGATAGGCCTTCTTTTAGTAGGGGGATACATTGAATTTTACATGATAGAATTGGCTCAAGAAGGGGGATTTGGAATATCTGAAATATAGTTTTATGATTACGTATGGATTTGCTTAATCAGTCTAAAATATTTTAGTAGTAAATTATAAACTAAATTAAAGGACAAAATAATTGTGAAAAAAATAACACTTTTAGTATTACTTGTTACTGTTTCATCAGGATATTATTTTAATGAATCATTTGCTGAAATTTCTGAAAACCAAGCATTTCTTTTAGAAGGTACTGGATTTGCAGTAACTGAGGAATCTATTAGAACCTCAGAAATTGACATGGGAATTTCTTCTCAACAACAAAGTGGAAACTCAATTAGCTTTCTTACAGAAGATGGTTTTATTACTCTAGATAACACAGAACTTGTTATTTCAGAATTAGAAGGGAACTTTCTGCGTGACGGCCGTTACATTAGGCTTAATGGTAACATTGAGAGTCAAACCGGATTTGATACATCAATTAGTTTTTTTGGAAGATTAGTTGATGAAAGTAAAGATGCAGCAGTTTATGGTTTTACTGGAAGAATTACTACGCCGGAAGAATCTTACAAAGTAATCTATACGACAAAATTATCTACTCTCTCAAAACTTGACATTACATCAACATCATCACCGACTGAACAATCAGAAGATCTAACAATTCATATCCTAAAAGGCTCATCTACTCAAGGCGTAGTAAGTAATTACATTGAAAGTAGTTCTATCCAAGATCAAACAACAACATCCCAAAATTTAGCAGACCCTCTTAGACTAGGATATTTTTCTGATGACCGAATCTCAATAGAACCAGGTACGACTATTACTATAATGAATGATGATGACGTGTCTCACAATATTCTTAGTGGAAAAGAAAACTATGGTTCTCGTCATAATCCCTTTACACCAGATGGAAGAATTTCAACTGGAGAAATTAAATCAGGAGAATCAATCAGTATAACTTTTGAGGATGCAGGATTTTACAGATTATATGATCCAGATTACAATTGGATGAAAATTGTAGCATATGTTTTTCCAAATTCTGATAGTTTGGTTTTAGGTCAAAGTAAAAACTTGGGCAATTAATTTTCCCATTGCCATCTATAATTCATGTATGAATCCAAACTTACCTGATTAAAAACCATCACTGACAGATCAGAGAATTCTTTTCCTTCTAATTCCTTTACAGTTCCTGTAAAACTAGTTTCATTTTTAGTTGTTATTGCCTCAAAAACATGAACTTTTAATTTTGCAGTATCAAAACCATATTCTCGAAGATAAACAGCTATTTCAGATGGCATAAAATGTTTGTCTGGTTGCTTTGGCCAAGGTCTTGGAACTACAATAACACTAAAACCATCAATCAATGCCTTTTGTAATTCTAATTTTTTATTCTCTATGGAAGTTGTAACATGCAAAGTAATTACTTTGGATTTGTCTAAAGGTACTTTTGCCCTTGATGCAGCAACTTGAATTGAACTAATACCTGTAACAATTTCTACTTCGCCAAAAATTTCTATCAGTCTATCTACCACCTCAGACTCGGAAAAATTTACATCTCCAGTGAATGGAATTACCAATGTTCTATTTCCAAGTTTAGGAAGTATTTGTTGATAGGATTTCTCCTGATTATTCATTGTTATTTCATAGATCTCTTTTTCCTCAATCAAACTCTCTATTGTTTTTAAAGTGTATTTGTAACCAATTACAATATCACAATTCTGAATTATATTTTTTGCAATTTCAGTTACATATTCTGGTGAACCTGGTCCTACACCAACAGCATAAACTTTTCCCAATTTTACTTCGTAAAATTTTGTCTATTTTTAATATATTGCACAAATGGTTCCCAATTGACTTTCATGTATTTAGTAGGCTCCTTTGCGGGGTATTTTACCCAGTCTTGAGCTATTGAATATTGAAATTTTTTTTCTTTTCCTTCTTTTTCATACTCTAATTGGAGAACACTTCCCCAATCTTTTTCTTCAAAACTAATCATAGAGATGTCGTCAAATGCTAATTCTATATTTCGATCATCTTCGAGATCATTCATCAATTCTTCTTCGTCATAACCGTCATGACGAATAATTGTATTGTTGGATTTTACAAAATTAATCACTTGTCGTTGAGTAATAGTTCTCCACCAATTCATCTTGGCTTTAGTTTTGTGTATAAACATCAAATGTTTATCCGTCAGAACTAACATGCCTTCTTTTCCTCCTATTGAAAAGAATTTTTTAGATTCTCTCCATACTGAAACTAAATGTGCCTGAATCTTTTCATCAGGTTGCATATGAATTAACTTACTTGTCTTTATTAAAAACTAATGCAATTGGCTTTTAAGTAAGAAGTTACTTTGAAAAAAATTAGTGAACAGAATTTTTTTGGCAGTTATTATGTTATTATTTTTAACAGGAGTTGGAAATTACGTTGTTGCCCAATCTGACGAAAAGGTAATCGTTTTAGAAACCAACCTTGGAAATATAGTGATAGACTTTTTCTCAGAAGATGCACCAAACCATGTTGATAATTTCATTGAATTAACTGAATCCGGATTTTATGATAAAACAATCTTTCATAGAATAATTCCAGGATTTATGATTCAGGGAGGGGATCCAAATACAA
>JBMYWJ010000052.1:0-5008 GCA_049607285.1 Candidatus Nitrosopumilus sp. | reverse complement strand
CTGCCAAAAGGCTTCTAAATCCATTCTTGTTTTCTATTCCTATTTTCTAATCAAATTTTTAAGAAATATTTTATTCTAGAAATCAAAACTAGGAATAATATTAATTGAATCCTTTTGTTAGTAGGATGCGATTGAATTTTGGTATATGGATTTTGCGCAGAACTTTGATGTTCATCTTGAATACTCAGCTAATTTTCGTTCAACCAAAGTCAATAACAATTCAGAGTTATGATAAGTATGTTTTTACCAGTTAGTAATTAATATGCTAAGTCCAGTAGGTTTTGGAATAGTTTCATTTGCAGCATTACTCAGTCTACTTGCATATCTTAAAGACACAATCGGATCCCGAATCATTTTATGATGTATTTTTCAAATTTTTCAGGTGCGCTACTGGAATCTGTCCCCAAGATGTGGATGCAAAAAATAATTATTGACTTTTATTTTTTAATAAAATAATTAAGTTAATTCCTATTTGTCTATATGTGTGATTTTTAACAATACTGTCTTTTACTATTTCCTCTTCTAAACTTTGATCCGTTATGACAGTCGCATTTACAAGATTCATCTTCACAAAATCCTTTATCTTTTTCATTCATACTGTAACTACGTTGTTATCCTATTTCAAGACTCTCACTTTAAAATATAATTTCTCTAAATTTCCTTCAAGTTTTGATGATAATAAAAGGTCTAATTCACCTCAAAATTACACCTATATCCATTAGGTTTGTGTGAGTAAAATTAGTTACAATGTTTGCTTTTTGTTTTTGAAAAAACCGTCCTGAATCATTATTTTTTAGGAATTCTTTCATTACTGATAAATCCATTTTAACATTCTCAGTAATTGCACCTGCAAAAATTGAATTCCCATCAATTCCATCTGTTCCCATTACTGCAATTACTATCTTTTTTAATTTTTGAGTATTTTTTAAAATTCTTAGAACCATCTCCTGATTACGTCCTCCCATTCCTTTTCCACGAACTCTAACTGTAGTCTCACCCCCAAAAATTAAACAAGTCTTTTGATTCTCTGAAATGTTTTCCAGTATTTTTGTAACTGCCTCTTTAATTTCATCAAAAACTTGCATAACCAAAACATTGTATCCCTTTGTTTTGGCCATTTTTGTCATTGCTTCCAAACAATCATTGTTATTTGCAATAATGTAATTTTCAATTTTTGATAATTTTTTAGACTTTGGAATTTCTTCTTTTAACCCCTTCTCTAAAACTTGTAATGTCTCTGGAGAAATTTTTCTTTTCAATTTGTATTTTTGTAGAATATTTAAGGCATCCTCAAATGTTGTATCATCCATGTAAGTTGTTCCTGAAGCAATAGATGAAAGATCATCCTTTTCAACATCAGACATGATCAAGCTTATTCCATGACATTTCATATTTTCAATTAATTTCCCGCCTTTGATTTTTGACAAATGTTTTCTGATGCAATTAAACTCTTGGATACTTGCACCTGATTTTAACAGTAAATTGGTAACATGGATTTTGTCATCCAGAGTAATATTATTTGGCATTGCAAGAAGCGATGATCCTCCTCCTGAAACAAGAAAAATCACTAGTTCACCTGAACGTCTATTTTGAAGAAATTTTGTAACCTCTTTTGCTGCTTTTACGCTAGTTTGATCCGGTTTGGGATGCCTAGAGTTAAAAATTTGAAATTTTTTACCCTTTATTTTTGACTTTGAGCCTTTAGGAATCACGATAATCCCACTTTTTATTGGAATTATTGCATTGAGTGCACGTGTCATAGAATCTCCAGCTTTTCCAAATGCAATTGAGTGGATACTGGAATATTTCTCAAATTTAATTGATTTGCCTTTGATTTTAATTTGAGTTGGAGTTACAAATTTTGGAATAATATTTTCCGGATTTGCAGCTTGAAGTCCTGCCTCTAAAATTTCTAAACATTCTTTTTTCTTCTCAGTTGTTGCTAACTCTTGGAAATTCTGAATAATCATACCCTCTGAACTATAATGCAAGATATAATAATAATCAACAATGCCTTTGATTTATGCACACAGTACGCATTCCAAAAGTTATCAACTTTGGAGAAGATGCACTTGGTCAAACGGCATATCCTAAAAATGCCCTTATTGTCACAACAGTTCCTCCGGCACTGTCTGATAAATGGATTGCAAAAATGGGTATCCAGGATTATATGCTGTATGACAAAGTAAAACCTGAACCATCAATTGACGATGTTAATGCTGTGATTTCAGAATACAAAGATAAGGATCCGTCTGTTCTAATTGGACTAGGAGGTGGAAGTTCAATGGATGTAGTAAAGTATGCTGCACCTGAGATGAAAAAAGAAAAAATCTTAATTCCAACGACATTTGGAACTGGAGCTGAAATGACAACTTATTGCGTTCTCAAATTTGATGGAAAAAAGAAATTGTTACGCGAAGATAGATTTTTAGCTGACATGGCTGTGGTTGATTCATATTTTATGGATGGAACTCCACAACAAGTAATCAGCAATTCTGTCTGTGATGCATGTGCTCAAGCTACTGAAGGTTATGATAGTAAGCTCGGTAATGACTTGACTAGAACATTATGTAAACAAGCGTTTGAGATTCTTTATGATGCAATTATGAATGGCAAACCAGAGAACTACCCATATGGTTCAATGTTATCTGGGATGGGATTTGGTAATTGTTCTACAACACTTGGACATGCTTTGTCCTATGTATTCTCAAATGAAGGTGTACCTCATGGATATTCACTTTCTTCTTGTACCACAGTTGCACACAAGCATAACAAATCCATATTCTATGATAGATTCAAAGAAGCAATGGAGAAACTTGGTTTTGATAAACTGGAACTCAAAGCCGATGTTTCAGAAGCTGCTGATGTTGTCATGACTGATAAAGGGCATTTGGATCCAAATCCAATACCAATATCAAAAGAAGATGTCATGAAATGTCTTGAAGACATCAAATCAGGTAATTTGTAAAAAATTCAAATTTCTTTTACCTTTTTTCTATTTTCTTCACAAGCTGCGAAATTGGTCGTTTAGTAGAAATAGACTAAACTTATTTATTATAATATTATCAGGTAATCATAATTGGCTCAAAATAAATTAAAGTTTGGAATTCAAAATGGACTGAATGTTGCAAGAGCTGGCTATACCGAAGATCAGATTTTGACTGCTTGTATGCTTGCTGATAAGACTGGATATGACTCAATTTTCTATATGGATCATACAAATGTCCCACAATGGAAAAATGCAATTGTATTAGACCCATGGGTTATGTTATCTGCGATTGCTGCAGTTACAAATAACGTAGAATTGGGAACATGTGTTACTGATGCAATTCGAAGACATCCGTCAAATATTGCGCTTGCAGCAATTACTCTTGATAGAGTCTCAAAAGGTAGAGCTATTCTTGGAATTGGTGC
Organism: Candidatus Nitrosopumilus sp.; assembly: GCA_049607285.1. Classification (GTDB taxonomy): domain Archaea; phylum Thermoproteota; class Nitrososphaeria; order Nitrososphaerales; family Nitrosopumilaceae; genus Nitrosopumilus. The sequence continues at coordinate 1,594 of JBMYWJ010000052.1, read as the reverse complement.
AGGTGAGGCACAAAACTTGAAGGAATTTTGTATTCCATTTGAGAAACCAGTTTCAAAATGGGAGGAACAAATTGAAACTATTCATACATTATATGATTCAACTCCTGATAACACTGTGGATTACGACGGAAAGTATTACAAACTTGAAAGTGCATGCCTTCAAGCTCCGCCAATTAGAAAACCTCGTCCACCAACATATATGGCATCAGGTGGAAAGAGAACTCTCGAATTAACTGGAAAACTTGGTGATGGTTGGTTGCCAATTGGTTATACTCCTGAATTGTTTGAAGATCATCGCAAACAAATCGAAACATCAATGGATAAACATAACAGAACACAAGAGGAAAAAGATAACTTCCAAATGGCTTTGGATATTGATGTTTACTTTTCTGAAGATGCAGAAGCCTCATGGGCTAAAATGAAAGAAGCAGTCAAGGTAAGTTTGTTCAAACCTGAAGTATTACGAGTTCACGGATTAAAAGAAATTGAGGGATTTGACTTTAGAAAATACTTTACAGAATATTCAATGTCTAACCAAGACTGGATTGTAAAGATGAGAGAAGCTGCTACAAAGATTCCAGACCCAATTGCTCGCTCATCTACTGCAGTTGGAACCCCTGAAGATATCATTCCAACATTTGAGAGATTTATGGATGCAGGTGTTAATCACTTTGTAATTCGTTTCTGGGGGAAAAACTATTTTGGCTCTATTGATAAATTTGCAAGTCATGTAATGCCTGTACTCAGAGAAAAAGCCAAACAATAAATCTTCTCTTCTTTGTGTTTCTGGAAAACTGTTCATCTTGACTGACAACGTTACAGAATCTGCAAAATAAAAAATGCCAAATTATCTTTAACGTAACGACAATTAGAAGATGGTAGATATGCTCTTCTTTGACTTATGACTTATGTGGCCTTTTGTTTTTTCTTTTTGTAAATGATTTTACCTTGCGTTTGTTTTGCTGTTTTTCTAATCTTTTTCTTGTACGTTCTGTAGCTTTTGTAGATCCTTGAATAATCTTTGTCTTACTTCCATCTCTTAACATGATCTCTTTTCCCTTGAATCTGAATTCTATGTCTCTACATTTTATGTAGTATTTTCTGAGACAGAAAAATATTCTGTTATTTGTTCCGTGCATATCTTTGATCTCCTTTGATTTTTTCAGATCATTGAGAATATTCCGAAGTAGTCCTTTGTCAATATCTGTAATTCTATGAAGTTCTCTAAACCAGATGAATTTTGACTCAGAACCCCATTTTTCTAAAACATCTAAAATTTGATTTATGTTATATTCATATTCTTCATCACTTTCATTCATTTGTTTGTTTGATACTATTACTCTATTTTAGTAATTTTGGTTAATGAAAAGTTTGGATGAAAAAAGTCAAATTTTAGAATGTTGATTGTTTTTGATTATTTTCCATTTTCTTGGCTATTGAGTCAATCTGTTTGATGATTCTTGTCTGTGTTTATCGAGATTTTGTTTTTAAGAATCTTTTTTTTTAATTGACTAGAAAAATTACTAAATTCATCTTTTAATTCGTTAATGTATGGATTTTGCATTATTTTTTTGTTGTATTATTCTATTTTGTA